>CAKPEJ010000003.1 GCA_934149325.1 uncultured Bacilli bacterium | reverse complement strand
CTTTTAAATAATTTATCTAATTCATATTTTGGATAATGTATTATTGTTGGTCTACCATGTGCACAGTTAAATGGATTCTCGCACTTTTTTAACCTTTCTATTAAAGCTTTCATTTCTTCCATAGAAATAGGATCACCTGCTTTTATAGACGCTTTACATGCCATCATCGCAGAAATACTGTCATTAAATCTTTCTAAATCAAAATTCTTATTCATAGTTATTATTTTTTCTAAACAATTTCTAACAAAAACTTCTTCAAGTCCTTCTTTAAACCAAGTTGGATGTGCCTTAATTATAAATGAATTCATACCAAATTCTTCAATATCAATACCTAAACTTTTTATAAAATCCATATGTTCTTTTATAATTAAAAACTCATCTTTTGGATATTCTAAATTTATTGGAAATAACATACTTATTGTATCTTTTGTTGGATTTGCCATTGCTTTTTTATATTTTTCATAATTAATTCTTTCAGCAGCAGCATGTTGATCCATTAAATACATTCCTTTTTCACTATGACACACTATATAAACACCAAGTACTTGTCCAACTGGTTCCATCATTGGAAACTCTCTTTTTTCTTCTTTTTCAATATCTAAATCTACTGGTTGATAATTATAATCATTTTCTTCTTCTTTTATTATTTTTTCTGAATCTGAAAAATCAAGTACATACTCTTTTACTTCTAAATTATTATCCAAATTTTTAGTATCTATAGCCTCTACTATATTATCTACTTTAACTAAATTATTATCCACTGTAGGCGCTAAAAAATGTGTATTTAAAGCTTCTTTTATTTTTTCATATACTAATTCTTTTAAATCATCAAAATTACTAAATTTAATATCCATTTTAGATGGATGAACATTTACATCAGTAAGAGATGGATCAACATCTATATTTAAAACAACTATAGGATATCTATTATCAAATTTATATTTATGATATGCATCATTTATTACTTTATTAAGTTCAGAATTTCTAACAACTCTACCATTTACTATAGTAATAATATGATTTCTATTTGATTTAGTAACCTCAGGAAGTGATATATATCCATATATTTCATAATCATCTGTTTCTCCTTTTACAAGAAGCATTTTTTTAGCAACTTTAACGCCATATATATCATTAATTGTCTTTAATAAATTCCCACTACCAGATGTTCTAAGAACAATATTTCCATCATTTACTAAAGTAAATCTAATATTAGTATGTGATAAGGCTGCCCTATTTATAACCTGAGTTATATTAGAAAGTTCTGTATATAAACTTGATAAATATTTTAATCTAGCTGGTGTATTATAAAATAAATCTTTTACTTCAATACTTGTTCCTTTTCTTAAATCACATTTTTCTTCTTTTACTTTTACACCGGCTTCAAGTTCATACATAATGCTAGAGCTTCCATTAGATGACTTTAAAATTACATTTGAAACACTTGCGATTGATGGAAGAGCCTCACCTCTAAAACCTAGAGTGTTTATATTAAATAAATCATCTTCACTTTTTATTTTACTTGTTGCATGTGAACTAAAACATAAAAGTGCATCTTCTTCATCCATTCCTGAACCATTATCTATTACTTTTATTGATTTTGTTCCTGAGGATAATAACTCTATTTTTATTTCAGTACTTCCAGCATCAATACTATTTTCTACTAACTCTTTTACAACAGATGCACACTTTTCAACTACTTCTCCAGCAGCAATTTTATTTGCTAAACTTTCACTCATTACTTTTATCTTACTCATTTAATTCACCTATTTCAAATTTATTGTTTATTTTTTTTATTATCATAATCATCTAAAAAGCTATGTTTTTCTCCATTTTGTATATATGATAATACACAATTTAAATTAACATTATCTAAAGCTTTAAAAATATTATTATCGATATTTTTATTTATCTTTCTCAAATTTTTAATTAATTCTTTTATCTCTTTTCTCTTGCTTGTTCCATCATTTATAAGTGAACATCCTTCAGTAAATCTACATGCGCAATTTATAAATGTTAAATCATTAGTATTTCTCCATGAAATAATATCTTCTTCCTTAACTAAATAAAGAGGTCTTATAAGTTCTAATCCTTCAAAATTATCACTATGAAGTTTAGGCATCATTGTTTTTATTTCAGAACCATAAAACATTGAAAGAAGGCTTGTTTCTATAACATCATCAAAATGATGACCAAGTGCTATTTTATTACATCCTAGTTCTTTTGCTTTACTATACAAATATCCTCTTCTCATTCTTGCACATAAATAACATGGACTTTTTGAATCTACTTTAGCAACTACATCAAAAATATCACTTTCAAATATTTCAATAGGAACATCAAGAATTTTAGCATTATCTTTAATAAAATCTAAATTATATTCATTATATCCTGGATCCATAACAACATATCTTGCATTAAATTTAACATCACCATGTCTTTCTAATTCTTGAATACATTTAGCAAGTAAAAATGAATCTTTTCCTCCACTTATACAAACCATTATATTATCATTTTCATTGATTAATTTATATTCTTGTACAGCTTTTACAAATCTTCTCCATATTTCTTTACGATATTTTTTTATTATACTTCTTTCTATTTCTTTATACTTCTGCATTTATACATAACTCCTTATAACATTTGTCAAATACTTTTAAAAATTCATTTATCTCTTCTTCTTTTGTTAAATGTGATAAGCTAATCCTAACTGATGATGAAGCAAGATTTTTATCTTTAGTTAATGCATACACCATTTTTGATGGTGATTCTGATGGACAACAAGATGTCTTTGTAGATACATATATATCATATTCTTCAAGTTTTTTTACAAAATCCAATGATTTTATACCCTTTATACTAAAATTAATTGTAAATGGTATTGAATTTTTTGTATTATTAATTATTACTCTATCATAATTTTTTAATTTTTCTATAATTATTTTATAAAATTTATTAACATAATTATATCTTTCTTCCATATTTTTTAATGCAATATCTAAAGCTTTATCAAGTGCGACAACATTAGCTAAAACAGGTGTCCCACTTCTATAAATTGTAGTAGATCTTCCACCATTTATTAATGGCTTTAATCCAACATGTTTCTTTTTTATAAGCATACCAAAACCATTTAAACCAGAAAACTTATGAGGTGTTATTGTTGCTAAATCAACATCTTTTAAATCAATATCCACTTTTCCAATTGCCTGCGTTGCATCTGTATGAAAATAACAATTTGGATAATTTTTTAAAAACTTACCTATTTCTTCAATTGGCTGTCTTATACCTATTTCACTATCAATTGACGTAACACATACTAAAATTGTATCATCTCTTATCAGTTTTTTTATTTCATCAACACTTATAATTCCATCTTTATTTACTGGTATTAAATCTACTTCAAAACCTTTTTCTTGCATAGTAGTAGCACTAGCTATTATAGAATTATGTTCTAAACTACTTACTAAAATATGTTTACCAAAAGCCTTATATCTTTCACAAATTCCCTTAACTGCTAAATTATTACTTTCTGTTGCACCTGATGTATATATAATTTCTTCAGGTAAAACATTTAAATTCTTTGCAATATTATTTGTAGACTTATCTAATAATTCTTTTGCTTCTAAACCAAGTTTATGAACTGAATTTGGATTAGCAAAATATTTTTTTGTAGTTTCATAATATGCATTTAATACTTCTTCTTCAACAGGACTATTTGCTGCATAATCTAAATATATCATTTTAAAACACCTACTTTTTTATCAATCATTCACTAAATTATTATACCATGTATAAACAAAAAAAAATAGTATATTTAATATACTATTTTGCCAAATATAAACCATATTTTACTTTACCATTTACTTTAGAAGTTGTTATTATAAATGCTTTAGTATGTTCTTTATTAACTTCAACTTTATATATGCTAGTCTTTTTAATTTGTTTTAAAACATTTGCATTTGAATCAATAACTTTTACATATGATTTATTACTATTATTAACAAAAGCAACACTTCCGAACGGAGTTATTTTACTATTTGAATAATCAGTTGTTGTCTCATTTTTACTAAATCTATATGTACTAACTTTTTCACTATCCATATTGTAAATTTTAATATCTTTACTTGTTATAGCAAAAATATTATCATTATTGTACTCTATAGTTCCACTATTATCTACTGAATATATTTCATTTCCTTTTGAATCAATTATGACATTTTTTGAATCATTGTTTCTATATTTATAATAATTTTTGTTTTTTACATCTAATTTTTCAGCAAGAGTCTTTTCATCATTTAATACTTTATTTTTATTTGTAGAGTATAAGATTGAATCTGATTCTATTTCTTTTCCCATAACTAATTTTGAATCAATTATACTTATTTGATTTGATGATTTATATAATTCTTTATTATCTTTATCATATAAAACATATTTACCCTTATAATCATCATTTGTTGTTTTATAAGAATATTTTATAACTTTATATCCATTTTCATATTGACTATACTCTGTTGCAACTAAACTATCACCAGTTAATTTAAATAATTCTTTATTATCAGAAAAATTATAAACAAGCATTTGTGTTTCTGAACATATTGGGTTTGAACATGAAACTTGGAAATAAGTTTTATCATCATTACTTTCTAATACAGATATACTTGAATAAAACTTATCAGAACTATAATTATAAACACTTGTATATTTATTATCTTTTAAATTATAAATTCCAAATGATTTTTCTTCTTTATTATCAACAAAAATACTATCTTGATTTTCATCTAGTACACTTAATGTATAAATATAAAATTTATTTTCATCTAACTTTGACTTTAAATCTTTAACTACTTCTGCTAAAAATTTAGATGATGAAGCTTTCTTTTGAATTCCATTTTTATTCACATTATAACTTACTTTACTATTATTTTCTTTTTTATATACTACTAAAGAATTATCAGATTTTAATTTATAACTTTCAAAACTATCTCCTACTATCCTAGATTTAGATGTATTAAAATAATAGTAAGAATCATTTTTTGTATTTTGTACTATTAAAAATTTAGTTCTATCTTTTTCATCTTTTACTTCATTTTCTACTTTACAATCATCAACTATTTTTTGGCCTTTTGAATTTAAAATATAATTTTTATCTTCTTTAGTCATTGATATAAATTTATTATCATCATAAGTTTTATAATCAGTTATATTTTCATATTTTACTTTTCCTGTTAAGTCTATAAATTTATATACATAATCTATTTTTGCTTTTTCTTGTTCCAAAACATAATTTTCATTTAATACAATTAACTTATTATTTGTTTTGTATAAAACTTTACCACTAGTATTAACCATATAATATCTAGTTTCATTATCTGATATTTTCTTTTGCATTAAAATATATTTTTTTTGATAATCATATGGTGTTTTTTTATTCTTTTCACTATCATTATATTTTGCAACTAATTTACCATATGCACTATATATTTTATTTTCATTTTTATCTTTGTTTTTTGTTGTTGCAATTATTCCTGAACATTCTGAATTAATACATTTAACACTATCATATTTGTCACTTAATATTTTTGTTACCCTTGAAATATTATCATTATCAGTTTCTAAATTTGTAACAACAATTCCGCCAATAATTAATATAACAAATATTGCTATCACACCTATTATTTTTTTGTCTTCTGTTATTTGATTAACAGTATTTTTTTTCATAAATCCATCTCCTACTCTATTCTCTAATAATTATATTATAATTTATAATTTAATTCAATGTTTTTTAGAAAAAAAATAGGATTTAACATCCTATTGTCTATATTCAAATTCAAAATCTAAAATTCTTACTATGTCGCCTTCTTCTATTCCCATTTCTACTAATTTATCATCAACGCCTAACTTTCTTAATTTATTAGAAAAACGTCTTACACCCTCATCAGTAAATTTAGTCATTCTAAGTAATTTTTCTATTTTTTCACCTTTAACAACATAAACATCATTTTCTTTTACTATTTCAAAAGGTTGTTCCTTTTCAAATTTGTATAGAACATGACTTTCAAATTCATCTTCTTCATATACATTATTTTCTTCTTCACTATCTAATATATCTGCTATTTTGATTAATACGTTATCAATACCTTCATTATTTAAAGCAGATATTTCATAAACTGGTAACTTTACTTTTTCTTTAAATTCTATTAAATTTTCTTTTGATGAAGAAAGATCCATTTTATTAGCAATTATAATTTGTGGTTTTTTTAAAATTTTAGGATTAAAATCTTCTAATTCTTTATTTATTTTTACATAATCATCATAAGGATTTCTACCTTCTAAACCACTCATATCAATAATATGCGCAATTACTCTAGTTCTCTCTATATGTTTTAAAAATTGATCACCTAACCCTTGTCCTAGAGACGCACCTTCTATAAGTCCAGGAAGGTCAGCTGCAACAAAAACTCTTCCATCAATTGTTTTTACAACTCCTAAATTTGGAGTCAATGTTGTAAAATGATATGCTGCTATCTTAGGTTTTGATGCTGATATTTTAGATAAAAGTGTACTTTTACCTACACTAGGCATTCCAACAAAACCAACATCTGCTAAAAGTTTAAGTTCTACTTTTAATTTTCTCTCTTCACCTGGTTCACCATTTTCAGAAAAATTAGGAGCAGGATTATTATGAGTTGCGAAAGCAGTATTACCTCTTCCACCTCTACCACCTTTTGCAACTACTACTTCATCATTCTTTTTAGTTAAATCTGCTATTATTAAATTAGTATCTGCATCTTTTATAGTAGTACCTTGTGGAACCTTTATAATTATATCTTCAGCATTTTTACCATTCTTATTACTTCCTAGTCCATTTGCACCTTTTGGAGCTTTAATAAGTTTTTTATATTTTAAATCAAGAAGCGTTTTTAATCCTAAATCAACTTTAAATATAATACTTGCTCCTCTTCCACCATTTCCTCCAGCAGGTCCACCCATTGGAATATATTTTTCTCTTCTAAAGCCAGTACAACCGTCTCCACCATCACCGGCTTTAACATTTATAACAACTTCATCTACAAACATCAAAAGTCCTCCTTTCCTTATTAATTTTCAAAACTTGCATCAACATAAAATATTGGTCTTTTTTCTTTAAAATATTGCTTTTCAAAATCTGTCATAACATTTTCTATATTTCTTTCATCATTGTGTAAATCTAAACTTACCTTATCAAAAATATACCAATAAGAACTTAAACTTTCTAAAGCTGATGAAAATAATATTTTATTATCTGTCTTTAAAACAATATGTTTATTTTTCTTAAAAACTCTATCATAAAGTCTTAAATAACTTTCATGAGTAAATCTCTTCTTTTCATCTTGTTTTTTTGGCCATGGTTCTGAAAATGTTAAATAAATAGTATCAATTTCTTTTCCAAAAAAGTCTATTATATTTCTTGCATCAGAACATATCATTCTTAAATTTTTTAGTTCATTACCTCTAATATTATTAATTGCAGTTGCAGTTTGTGATCTATCAAGCTCAATACCTATATAATTAATATTAGGATGTTTCTTAGCCATTTCAATAATAAAACTACCTCTTCCCATTCCTAATTCTATACAAATAGGATTGTTATTACAAAAAACTTCTTTCCATTTTCCCTTATAATTTTCAGGATTTTTTATTAAATATTTACTTGTATCTAATATACTACTAGCATTCTTTACAACATTATAACGCATAAATTTCACCTCTGAAGAAAATTTTACCATAAATTTAAGAAAAAAACTAGTAAAAAAATGATGATTACTTTTGATCATCATTTGGTTTTGTTAATGCTTTAACCTTACACTTTTTTTCCATATCATACATTGCATTATCTACTGAAGCAATAGCTTGAGTTTTGTTTATAATCTCAGTGAAGGCATCGTCAAATTCTTCGTGCGCTATTTTGGCATAATTTTTTAATTTTTCTTTTGAATCCTGATTCATCTCTTTAAAATATAACAATTTAAATTCATCATTAACTTTTAAATAATCATCACTAATTATAGATAATCCAACTTTTTTATATTTTAAAAATTTTTCTTGAAAATATTTATTATGTTCTAATGCACCAATGTAAGGATATTCCTGATAATCTGGATTAAGTAAAAATGGAATACCTGTTGATACTTCTATAATAGTTTCTTCACCAATTTTTTTAAATAGTAATATGTCGTATTCTTGATCTTCTTCAAAGAAATCAATACCATAAGTGCATGATTTTTTGTCAGAATAATATGGGACAACGTAATTAACTACTTCAATAACTCCAAAATATTCACCAATCTTTGGTTTTTCTTCGCAAAGGCTTAATTTCCTATATACCTCATCAACTTTTTCTGCTTTCATAAAACACCTCCTTGAAATCATTATAACATATCATAATTATATTTTAATAAAAAAATATCATCCTAAGATGATATTATTTTTCTTCATAAACACTAACTTGTTTTTTATCTCTACCTTTACGTTCAAATTTAACATATCCAGTAACTTTAGCATATAAAGTATGATCTACACCCATACCAACATTTTTACCTGGATAAATTTTAGTTCCTCTTTGACGATAAATTATTGAACCAGCATTTATAAGTTCACCATCAGCTGCTTTTGCACCTAATCTTCTACCAGCACTATCACGTCCATTATGAGTAGAACCTTGTGCTTTAACATGGGCAAACTTTTGTATATTTAAAATCATTTTTATCATGTCAAACGTTCCTCCTTATAATTTTTATACATTCTTTATAGTCATTTTCTAATTGTCCTAAAAGAGAAATCATATTATTTATCAATTTATTTACAATATCATTTTCTTTTAAAATCTTAATAACTAGTTTATTATCTAAATCTTCATATTCTATAGCAGTATCATCAATATCTATAATTGCATTTATAGTTGTAATAACTATAGAGCTTACTGATGCACAAACTATATCTTTACCATAATCATCATAACCAGCATGACCAGTTATAACAATTTTATCCTTTTCTTTTAAATTTACTTTAATCATAATTATTTAATAGATTTAATAACAACTTTTGTGTATGGTTGTCTATGACCTTGAGTTTTATGATAATTTTTCTTAGCATTATATTTGAAAATTCTAATTTTTCTTTGTTTTCCTTGTTTAACTATTTCACCAACAACTTTAACATCAGTTAAATAAGGCATACCCATTCTTCCATCAGCATAAACAACTTTATCAAAAGTTACTTTTGAACCTTCTTCTCCATTTAGTTTTTCAACATAAATTTCAGTTCCTTCTTGAACACGATATTGTTTTCCACCTGTTTCAATTATTGCTTTCACTTTAGTTACCTCCTTTATAAATATTCTAAGACTCGCCTTTAAAGGTGTTAAAAATAACTTATAACCTTATCAGTGCGGTTGTAGAGCCATAAGAAGGCTTTACAAACATTAAGATTTTACCACAAAATACCACATAATGTCAACGTTTATTTTCATTTAAATTAATCTAGTATACTAAGATTATTTACTATTATTTGATACTCATTATTATTCTTTTCAACTTTACCATTAATAAAAACTATATCTCCTCTTTTAACCATATAACACTTTTCATATGTTCTAGGAAAAATAACTATATCAACTTTATTAAATTCATCACTACCTGTTAAAAAGGCCATTTTATCACCTTTTTTAGTAGTTATTTCTCTTTTTCCATCTATTAATAAATATAAGTCAATATTTTTATTAAAATATGATTTAATATAATTTAAATTAAGATTATTTTTTCTTTTTCCTTGTACTGGATGATTAGTTAAATAAAAACCAAAAACTTCATACTCTTTTTCAATTAGTTCATTCTTTGAATATTCTTCAGTAACTTCTATTTCTGGTTTTTCTACTAATGATTCATCTAAATCATTGATTAACTCTGCATAATTCATAGCAGAATCAATATTATTAATAAGTGTTTTATGATTATATGAAAGATAATCAAACGCTCCTGCATTTATTAATATTTCTAATACTTTTACATTTATATTTTCTTTACATCTATGAACAAAGTTAAAGAAATCAGTAAAATTACCATTTTCATTTCTTTCTTTTATAATACTATTAGTAATAATATTTCCTATTCCTTTTATAGAAGATAATGAATAAATTATAGAATTATTTTCTATTTTAAAATTATTTGAACTTTTATTTATATCCGGTTTTAATATCTCTATATTATTTCTTTTACATTCTAAAATATAATTTCTAATCTTATTTTCATTTCCATTTACCATAGAAAGTAAATGACACATAAAATAAGGTAAATAATTTGCTTTTATATATGCAAGTTTATAAGAAATAAGAGCATAACAAACAGAATGGGATTTGTTAAAACCATAATTAGCAAATTTATAAATTAAATCATATATTTTAATTGCCACTTCCTTGCTATAACCATTATTTATTGCTCCACTAATAAACTTTATCTTTAAAGTATCCATTAGCTGTTTTTTCTTCTTACTCATAGCTCTTCTAAGTAAATCTGCTTCACCTAATGTAAAAGATGAAAACTTAGTTGCTATTTGCATTATTTGTTCTTGATATATAATTATTCCATAAGTACTTTCTAATATTTCTTTTAAATCGTCATGTAAATATTGTATTTTTTCTTTTCCTTCTTTTCTATTTATATATAAATCTATATTTTCCATAGGACCAGGTCTATATAAAGCTAATAATGCAATAATATCTTCAAAAGACGATACATTAAATTTTCTTAAAACTTGTTTTATTCCAAAACTTTCGAATTGAAATATTCCATCTGTATTAGCATCTTTAAATATTTTAAATGTTTTTTCATCATCAAGAGGAATATTAGATAAATCTATAGTTTTTATTTCATTCTTTAGACTACTTAATAACGATAAATTTTCAAGAGCTAAGAAATCTATTTTTAAGAAACCTAAATTTTCTAAATGATCTATTGTATAACCTGTAACGTTTACCATACTTTGATTATATATAGGAATATATTTATCAAGTTCTTTACATGAAATTACGACTCCAGCAGCATTTATTGAAGCATGACGTTTTAAGCCTTCTAAATGAATTGATATATCATAAATTCTAGATAAAAATGTATCACTTAATAATCTATTATTTATATCATTATTTTTTCTATTTTCTTCTAAAGATAGATTTGAATCAAACAATTTTATAAAAGAATCTATATCATAATCAAATAACCTTGCAACATCTCTTAAAACTTGTTTAGCTTTCATTGTACCAAAAGTTATTATATTTGCAACTTTATCATAGCCATATTTTTTTCTAACATATTCAATTACTTCTTCTCTTTTTTCTGATTCAATATCAATATCAATATCAGGCATTGTAACTCTTTCTGGATTCAAAAATCTTTCAAAGAATAAATTATATTTTATAGGATCAACATCTGTTATACCCAATGAATAACTAACTAAAGAGCCTGCAGCGCTCCCTCTACCAGGGCCTACTAAAATATCATTATTTTTTGCATATTTGACAAAATCCCATACTACTAAAAAATAATTAGAAAAACCCATTTTATTAATTACACCAAGTTCATAATTTAATCTTTTTACGTATTTTATAGGAACATTATTATTAAATCGTTTTAATAATCCTTTTTTACATAAACTATATAAATATTTTTTTTCATCAAAATCTATTTCAGAACTATACTTTGGTAATAAATCATTTTGTTTTTCTATTTCTACATTACATAATTCATTAATAATTTTATAATTAATTAAATCATTTTTTTCTATTTCTACATTTAAATCAAAGTAATTAGTAGAAAAATCATACTCATTACTCTCTTTTATCTTTTCACCATTTTTAATCATATAAGCATATTTTAAATATTTTGTATCTTCTTTTTTTAAACATCTAATATCATTTAAATAAATACATTTTTTATTATTTATATTATTTCTTTCAGATATAGATTTATAACTAACGTATATATCGTTAAAATATTCTTTGTAAGTATCATAAGCATTTATTGATTCATAAGGAATAATACATAGTAAATCAGAACAATTATTTTTTATCAAATCAATAGTTTTTTCATTACTTGATATATAACATAAATTTTTATATCCGTTATAATTTTTACAATACAATAATATTTTATTATCATCTACTATTACTTCAAGTCCAATAATAGGTTTTATATTATTTTTTTTACATATAGTATAAAAGTCCATTACACCAAACATATTATCATCACATATACCTAAAATGTTAATATTTCTTTCTTTTGAAACTGTAACTAACTTTTCTATATCTATAAGACTATTTAGAAGAGAATAATTAGTTTTTATCTTTAATGGTATGTAATTCATAATTATCCCTCCTTAACTATATACATTTTACTACATTTTTGACGATTTTAAAACAATATTAATTGACTAAAGTTAAATAATATGATAAAGTTATAAAGCAGAGATTTATTGGAGGTGGAAAACATGTCAAAAATAGTAACTAGTAAAAGATTTAATAAAGCAAAAAACGTATCACACGCTAATAACAAACAAAATAGAAGACAAAATTTAAACTGTCAATATGTAACTATAAATGGTGTTAAGTTTAAGACAACAGTAAGAGAAGCAAGAACTTTAAATAAGATAATGAATAAATAATAAATGATTAAATATCATTTTTTATTTTTCATAAAAAAAGTAATAGCATCCCGCATATTACCTTTTTTAACATATAAACTATCATGTATTAATATGTTAACCTAAAAAAAACATTTTATTCATCTAAAATGTTTTTTTCTTTTTTATTAATTTTTTGCTCATTAAAAGAATAATTATTAATTCTTTTTTTAGTTTTATGATTAACACTGAATAAACATACAATAGTCATTAATAATACTGCAAATAAACCACCTAAAATAACTATACCTACTTTAAATTTTTTTACTAATTCAATATATATTAATACTTGTTCATCATAAAATCTTTGAAAAGTTTTTTCATCTAAATCATATAAGTAAAATGATTTTTCATTTGTATCTAAATTAAGTGCATACACTAATTTAAATCTAGAATCAGAACTAAGTTCATATCCATCTACAATATTATTATCTATATTAAATGTACATTTTTTATACTTATATGGAATATCTTTATTATTTGGTTTTTGTACTAATAATCTAAGAGAACTATTTGTAAGTTCACTATATCTAGTATATTTATTATTTTTATAAATAAATAAACTAGTTACATTATCATTTGTTAATGCAACTAAAGTATATTTAGTCTTTGAACTATAATAAACTTCTACATCTTTATTCTTTATTTTAATAGATTTTTTTTCATAACCGTCTGGCATATCAATTCCATCTATTTTTCTTAAAATTTTATACTTTTTTCCATCAATTTTAACAATAATTGGATTTTTTTCTGAAACAGTTACATTTAATACATAAGTTCTAACACTTCCATTTTCCGCTGTTACATTTACTTCTATTTTATTTATTCCAAGATCAACTTCTTTTTCTCCTGTTCCAGATATTTTAGCAGTTTTATCATTTACTTCTGCTTTTACATTTATTTTTGTTTTTTCATCACTTAACACTTCTACATTATATTCTAAAGTATCTTTATTAAAATCAAACTTTGTTCCTTCTATCTCTAAAGATTTTAAACTATTATCAGAACTTTTTGGTTTTTCTTCTTTTTTTTCAACTACTTTTATTGAACAACTAGTAGAACTATTTCCTTTTTGTCCACTATAATTTGAAACAGATGCATTAGATGATACGGTTACAGTACCAACATCTGTTGCTCTAAATTTAAATGTTTTACTCATAGATGAAGAAAATGAATCTGATATATACCTTGAATCACTTGCTATTTTTAATTTTGACTCATCATTTGAATAGGCTGTTACGTCCCACATTACTTCTTCACTTACACTACCTGATATGGTTACACTTATTGTACTTCCTACTGTAACTGTACCTGCTGATCTACATGATAATGATGCAGAAGGAGCAGCTAATGCTACTCTTGGTATAAGTAATATAGTAAGAAGAAATATTAAATATCTTTTTTTCATAATTTATTCCTCCTATTTAGTTATCTTTATTTTCCCAAGCATATGAGCTTTTACCATTGCTAAATCTGATATATCAACTTTACCATCATTATTTACATCAGCAGCATCAAACTCTGCAACACTTAAATTAACCTTATTTAACATTTTTGCTTTTACCATTGCTAAATCTGATATATCAACACTTCCATCACCACTTGGATCTCCATTTATTACTACAGTAAATACTTGAGAATTTGATCCATTTGTTATTGTAACTTTATCACCTGTTGAAATACTTCCATTATTTACACCTGAATTATATTTATTTACTATTGAAATATTAGATGTAGAATATCTATTTTTAATATTTGATATAAATGAATCTCTACTGTTACCTAAAGCAATACCATATATAAAGTTATTTCTATTATCTAATCCTATACCACTAATAATAGATGCTGGTGATTCAAAATTATTTCCACCATTATTTTGATTATTATTACCACTATTTTGGCTACCATTTGTAGTATTTGATTTATTAATTGTTACAGTATATGTTTTTGTATCACCATTTTCTGCTGTTACAACAACTTTAATAATTGTAGTATTTCCTGTTAAATTATAATCACCTACTCCTGTTACACTTGATGATGAACCAGCTTTTTCAGCTTTTACTGTAACTTTATTTACATTACTTGGAACTGAGCATGAATAATTAACAACTGACGAATAGAAATTAAATGAACAATTACTTACAGATAATGATTTTAAAGTATTATCTCCATTACCATTTATTCCTAATGTAGTTGAATCTGGCATATTATTATAAACAGGTATTTTAAATGTAATATTTGACTCAATTTTATTTGCTTTTTTATAACTAGAACGAGTTTTATAACTTTCAGATGGAAGTACTCTAACATTTGCCATATATTGATTAACATATAATGCTTCATTATTAATAGTATTAAATTTTTGATAATAATTTGTATCTTGACCATACTTAATATAATTACCAGCAAATAAACTAGCTCCAGCATTTATACAAGCTTCTGGACTTGTCCAATTATTTTTTATAGCTGTTTGAAGTGCATTATTATATATTTTATCTTTTGTTGATCCTTGTGCATTTATATTAAAGAAATTATAATATATAGTTCCATTATAATTCATTTTTGATATTGTTGAACCAGATACACCTTGTTCTTGTATTGCTCTTACAGCAAGTGCTACTGGACTAACATTATACTTTTTACCTGCTTCTACAAAATATTTTGAATAATCATTTAAATAAGTTCCTGATGTTATACTATTAACTGCAGCTTCAGTATGAGTAGTAGAATTATATGATTGTTGTTCAAACATATAAATAGTATATTCATTTATCCAGTTTCTTGGATCAATATAAAAACTTATTGTTTGCTTGCTTGCTCCATACCAACCAGGTTCAAATTGTGTATAAACTCCGTTATTATATGCAGCACCGTCTTTTGCCCTTAAAGTATCATATGGACTATCAATTAAATTCTTATTTACTGGATTATATTCACCATTTATAACTGAATTAAAATCTAATCCATTACCGTTTTTTGAAGATTTAAATATCCAATTAGGATGAATAGCATGTAACTTTTGAAGTGGTAAAATATAGCTTTCTGGAAAACCTTCACTTCTTAAACTATTACCATAATTATCGTCAGTTGTATATGTTTTACAATCTTTTAAATAACTATTAGAAATCCAACCAACATAATTGTTAGAATAATAATTACCTTTTACCTTTTTATAACCATTTGTTTCTTCAACAACTTCAACTCTTGTATCAGTTGATAATAAAACACTATGCTTATCAACATCTGTTACTACTGAGCCACCTGGTGTTTTTCTAAAATAAGATGGTTCACTAGTTGAGCACGTTTTAAAACTTGTATTAGCATGTACATTACTAATAAACATAAAAGATAAAAATATGATTAATAAATAACTAGTCTTTTTCTTCATACTACCACTCCTTATTATCTAGTAAAATTATAACAAATATTTTTATCTATTTAAATCAATACAAATTCTTTTATCATCATAAATGTAAAATTAGCGTAAAAAATTAATAAGATTTATACAGCTTAATAAAATTCACAAAAAAAAAAGAGAATTTACTCTCTTTTTAAATTTTCAATATTTTTATCATAATCAATACTATCTGTAATATAACTACCTGAAACAGCTATATCTACATAATTACTTACATATTTTATAGTATCATTATTTATTCCACCATCAACTTCAATAACATAATTATATCTATCTTGTATTTCTTTTAATTCTTGCATCTTACCTATAACAGAAGTCATAAATTCTTGTCCACCCTTTCCAGGATTAACACTCATAATTAATATTAAATCTACTATTTCTAAATAAGGATATACTTTTTCTATATCCGTTTCTGGATTAATAACAATACCTGCTTTTATTCCTTTATTTTTTATTTTATTTAAGTATTTTAAAGTATCTCCTACTTCTTCATGGATTGATATATATTCTGGATTTAAAAGACTAAAGTCATTTATTTGTTTTTCTAAATTACTACTCATTAAATGAATATCTAATTTTTTATTAAATTTTATATTTTTAAAATCATCTATATCAAAAGATGAAGTTTTAATAAAAGTATTATCTAGTACATCTATATGTATATAATCAGCTTTTGAATTGTTTAATTTTTCTATTACATCTAAATAATTTTCTTTTTCTTTTAATATTGATACTGATACTTTCATTTATCTTTCCTCACTTAATTTTTTAATTTCATATAATGTATTTATTGCCTCCATTGGAGTTAATTCTAATGGATTTATTTCTTTTAATTTTTCTATTGCTTTATTTTCTTTTTTTTCTTCATCAAAATTCATTGACATTTGAGTAGCACTAGGAACTACTTTTGAGCTTTTATTTTCATAACTTTCTAAAAGTTCATTTGCTCTTTTTATTAAATCACTTGGTAACTTTGCTAAAGATGCAACATGTATACCATAACTTTTATCAATACTACTTTCTTTTATTTTATGAAGGAAAGTTATTTTTCCATTTTCTTCTAGTGCACTTACATGTACATTTTTTAAATGTTTATGATTTTTTTCAAGTTCTGTAAGTTCATGATAATGAGTTGAAAAGAATGTTTTTGCACCTATTTTATCATGAATATATTCTATTATTGCACCCGCAAGACTCATGCCATCATATGTTGCTGTTCCTCTACCTAGTTCATCAAATAATATTAAACTATTTTCTGTTGCATTTGTTATTGCTTTATTTGCTTCCATCATTTCAACCATAAATGTTGATTCACCAGAAACCAAATCATCACTCGCACCTATTCTTGTAAATATTTGATCAAATATTGGTAAATTAGCACTTGATGCTGGAACAAATGATCCTATTTGAGCCATAATTGATATTATTGCCATTTGTCTCATATATGTTGACTTACCTGCCATATTAGGTCCTGTTATTAAAATAACACTAGTATCTTTATCAAACACAATATCATTACTTACAAATTCTGTATTTTCAAGTACTTTTTCAATTACTGGATGTCTTCCATCCTTTATATCAATTACATGTTCATTATTTAATTTAGGTCTTACATAATTATTTTCTTCAGCAACAACTGCAAAAGACGCTAAAACATCTATTTCTGATAAAATATGTGCTAAATCTTGTAATGCAGGAATATATGTTTTTACTATATTTCTAATATCAACAAAAAGTTCATATTCTAATGATATTATTTTTTCTTCAGCACCTAATATTAAAGATTCTTTTTCTTTTAATAAAGGTGTTATAAATCTTTCACAATTTGCTAAAGTTTGCTTTCTTTGATATCCATACTCTTCTTTTATATCTTTTAGAGCACCTTTACTGACTTCTATATAATATCCAAAAATTCTATTGTATCCTACTTTTAAAGTTTTAATACCTGTTCTTTCTCTTTCTTCTTGTTCTAATTTTGATACAAAATCTTTATTACCTTTTCTAGACAATTTAAGTTCATCAAGTTCACTATTATATCCATCTTTAATTAAATATCCTTCTTTTAAAGTAATAGGAGCATCTTCATATATAGATTTTTCAAGTAAATCATGTAAATCTTTAAATTCGTTTATTTCTTTATATTTTATATTTTTTAATATCTTATTAATATCTGGTAATACTTCTAAAGATGTCTTTAATTGAAGCAAATCTCTGGCATTCGCAGTACCAAATGCTATTCTACCTGATAATCTTTCAAGATCATATACACTATTTAATAATTCTCTTAGTTCTTCTTTTAAGATAAATTCATTAATAAGCGTTTCAACTACATTATATCTATATTCTATTTTTTCTTTATTTACAAGAGGATTAAGAATATAATTTTTTAATTTTCTACTTCCCATTGCAGTCTTAGTTTTATCTAAAAGCCATAACAAAGAATATTTTTTTTCTTTTGTTCTAATATTTTCTGTAAGTTCAAGATTCCTTTTTGTATTTATATCCATTTTCATAAATGAATTTTGATCTACTATTTGTACTTCTTGTAAATGAGATAAACTTCTTTTTTGAGTATTTTCTAAATATGATAATAAATGCTTTATAGATTTTAATAATCTATCATCATTAATATTTTCATATATATGTTCATATTCATTATTAACATTTTCGTTATTATAAATCGAAATTGTAATATTATAATGTCTTTTTAAACTATCTAATATAATTTTATCAAAATCACTTTTAATTACAATTTCTCTTATATTTCTAGTTATAATTTCAGATAGTAAAGCACTATCATCATGATCTATTAAAAATGTATTAAATTCACCAGTAGTTATATCTGCATAACTTACTACATAGCAATATTTAAAATCTAAAATATTTCCAATATAATTATTGCTTCCCTCATCAATAAATTCACTATTCATTTTAGTTCCTGATGAAATTATTTGTACTATATCTCTTTTTACAATTCCTTTTGCATTTTTTGGATCTTCTACTTGTTCACATATTGCAACTTTAAAACCTTTTTCAACTAATTTATCTATATAAATACTTGCTGAATGATAAGGTATTCCACACATAGGAACTCTCTCATCTAAACCACAACTTTTTCCTGTCAAAGTAAGTTCAAGTTCATGAGATGCTAAAATAGCATCTTCAAAAAACATTTCATAAAAATCACCTAGTCTAAAAAATAGTATATTATCTAGATTTTCATCTTTTATTTCTAAATATTGCTTCATCATAGGAGTTATTTTATTTCTATCTACATCTTGTCTATTCATATTACCACCTGCTTATACATTATACCATTTTTTTCCTTAAAAACAAAGAAAAAAATGAATACGAAAATATTCATTTTATTACTTACTACATATAAAATTTATTATCATTTAAAGAATAACTTTTTTCTTTTTCATTCTTTTTTTTACTTGAGTTATCAATTAAATTAATTAAATCTTCTCTATCATTTACTTTTTCTAAATTTTTAATTTCTTTTTCATCAAGTTCTAACATCTTACCAACTAAACCTATTGATAATTTAGATTTTAATAACTCTTTTAACATTGCTTTTCTCATGGTTAATCACCCCTCATAAAAATTTCAAATAATATTATATACAAAAACAAAATATTGTCAATATTCATATTATTTTACATATATATAAAGTATGAAAAAATATATTAAATTTATATTAATACTCTTTTTTATTTTTCTTGAAATCTATGTGCTTTTTAATTCTAAAAATGTTATAGATGAATTTTCTTATACTTTAAAAATATGTCTATATTCACTTATGCCTACAATGTTTTCATCTATTCTTATTTCTAAAATATTAATAGAATTAAATTTTGAAAAATATATTCCAAAATTCATTATATATTCTATCTCTAAACTATTTAAGATAAATGATAAAGAATCATCTATTTTTCTTTTATCAATTTTATCAGGTTATCCAAATAATTCTAAAATGCTTATCGATAATCCAAATTTAAATAAAATAATATTATTTTCAAATCATGTAAATCCACTTTTCTTAATCTGCACAGTTGGTGGGATTTATTTAAAAAATATATATCTTGCCTTAATTATCTATTTATCACATATTATTTCAAGTATAATACTTGGAATAATTATAAGAAGAAAAAAATTATATTGTGTAACAGAAAAAGAAAATAAAGTTAATAAAGATTTTTTTGAAATATATTTTTCATCACTTAAAGATACTTCTTTAACACTAATCAATATTTTTTCAAATATATTATTTTTTTCAATATTAATTTCTTTACTAAAAAATATATTAATATTTAACCCAATTACTAATTATTTTATTATTGGTATTTTTGAATTTTCTGCAGGGATTAACCTAATTTGTTCTCTAAAAATTTCTTATTTTCTAAAATGTATATTTATTCTTATCATTATTACCTTTGGAAGCTTTAGTATACATATGCAAATGATTAGTATCAATCCAAAAATAAAATACACTAAGTATCTTTTATATAGAATACTTAATGTATTTATATCAATTATCATATTTATTTTCTTATTTAAAGTATATAATCTAATACTGTATTAAAATCTATTTTAAAAAGGAATATAATCAAAGTTGAAATTGCTATATATGGTCCAAATGGAAGCATTACTTCTTTTTTTCTAATCATTTTTACTATTGAAACAGGAAGAGCTATAAATGCTGCTAAAAATAGAATTACTATAGATATTCTCCATCCAAGAACTAATGAAATATAAAACATAAGTTTTACATCTCCTCCACCCATGGAATCTCTTTTACATAAAAAATCGCCAAGAGATTTTAATCCATACATTATTAAAAACATAAAAAATCCGTCATAAAATAGAAATAAAATTTCATATCCTAAATCTAATATAGTTTTAATTTCTTCATTAGAATAACCAATTAATAATTTTATTATAGACATAATAATAGTAAAAACAATTATAATTTGATCAGGTATTATCATATACTTAATATCACTTACAATAATCATAATAAGTGATGAAATAAATGATAAAGAATATATTAAATATAATATTTGTTCTTCTGAATTATTATATTTAATATAACAAATCAAAAATAATAAACCTGTCATTATTTCAATAAAAGACGGAAAAAATGAAATTTTCTTTTTACAATTTTTACATCTTCCTAAATTAAATATATAAGATATAAGTGATATATCTGTAAATTTAAGTTTATAATTACAGTTCTTACAATTTGTATATATATAATTTTTATTATGTTTATTAGATAAAACATTTCCAAACATATTAAACATATTTCCAAATAATATTCCTATAAAAAAAATTAAAAAATATATAAAAATATTAATCATAAAATCCCTCTTTATTCTATTTATATATTTTTATTATATCATGTATGATATGAGATGTAAATTAAAAATATATTTAAACAAAAGTACTAAATATTCATATAATATTAAAAAGGAGGTAATTAAATTGTTTAATCCTTATCAAGCATTTGTACCATTTAGAGCAGCTGGTGCAGCAAGTACTGGTGCTATTGCTAAAACTGGTATAAATTGGGCAAATTTACTATCAAACACTCAAAAAACATTAAATATTGTTAATCAAGCAATACCTCTAGTATATCAAGTAAAACCTATAGTAAATAATGCAAAAACTATGTTTAAAATTGCAAGTGAATTTGGTAAATCAAATACAAATAATACTGAAACAAGTTCTAACGAAGTTCAAAATTATGAAACAAACGAAACTGAAAATATAAGTTTCGATAATGAAGGCCCAAATTTCTTTATTTAAAAAAGTTATTCAAATTTACATGAATAACTTTTTTATAGAAAAAAAGAAGTTAATTATAAACTTCTTCTATTTTTTAGAAAATCTGGAATATCATATAAATCATCATCAGAATCATCAGAATCATCTATCATATCGATTATTTGAGTTGTCATTGAAGGTTCACTAATTGGATCTCCTACTTTATCAAAACCTGTAGCAATTACAGTAACAACAATTTCATCACTTAAAGCCTCATTTATTACAGCACCAAATATTGTATTTATATCTGTAGCAGCTGCTTCTCTTATTACTTGAACAGCATCTTCTACTTCAAATAAGCTTAAATTTGATCCACCTGTTATATTTATAATTGCATCTGTAGCACCTTTTATATCTCTTTCAAGTAATGGACTATTAACAGATTGTCTTGCAGCTTCTATTGCTCTATTTTCTCCAGTTGCAACACCTATACCAATAAGTGCATCTCCTTTATTTTCCATAACTGTTTTTACATCAGCAAAATCTAGGTTTACAAGTCCAGTTACTGCTATTAAATCTGATACAGATTGAACACCTAATCTAAGTACATTATCAACCTCTTTAAATGCATCAAGCATTGGAGTTGATTTATCAATAATATCTCTTAATCTATCATTTGGAATAATAATTAAAGTATCAACATGTTCTCTTAAATTTTCAAGTCCTATTTCAGCATGTTCTGATCTTTTTTTACCTTCAAATGAGAATGGTTTTGTAACAATACCTACAGTAAGAGCACCTAAACTTTGAGCAATTTCTGCAACTATTGGAGCAGCTCCTGTACCAGTTCCTCCTCCCATTCCACAAGTAACAAATACCATATCGGCACCTTTTAAAACTTCAGTTATGCTTTCCTTTGTTTCCATAGCAGCTGCTCTTCCAACCTCTGGATCAGCTCCTGCACCAAGACCTGTACTTCCTAATTGGATTTTAATTCCTGCTTTTGATGTATTTAAAACTTGTAAATCTGTATTAGCTACTATAAATTCTACTCCCTTTATACCGGATTCTATCATTCTATTTACAGCGTTACAACCACCGCCACCAACACCTATTACCTTTATTTTTGCTAATTGATCCATTTCTAATGTCATATTAATCCTCCTTATTGCCAACTAAATAATCAAATACTTTACCAAAAACTGATGTATTTGAAAATTCTTCATTTCTTCTTCCATCTATAAGTTCAATTTGTTTTTCTTCATCAAACATAGTATATGCTTTTCCTCTGATTCTTAATTTATTTATAAAATAACCAATCATACCAATACATGAAGAATATGAATTATCTCTAATACCTATAATATTTAATTTCTTTGTTATTACTTGATCTTTTAATATATCTTTACATATTATATCAAATCCAGGAATATTGCTTATTCCTCCTGTAACTATTATATAACGAATTTCCTTTTTTGTTAAGTGATTTAACTCTTTTTTAGAATTTTGTATTAATTCTATAAGTTTATTTTCAACAATTTCACTTACCTCATATTGATTAATTTTTGTTTTTATTCCTGATTTATTTGTAATTTCATAAAGTTCACTTTGACTTGCATATTCTTTATTTGCTAAAGAAAATATTTCCTTTATTCTCTTTGCCTGAGACATTTTTATATTATAAACATAAGATATTTCTCTATCAATATCTCTAGAACCATCTTGAAGTATTGTAGAATTTGTTATAACACCTTTGTTAAAAGTTGTAAGTTCAGTTTTATCGGCACCTATATTTATTACTCCTACAGTTTCATCATCAAAATAACTTTCTTTAAAAATTGTATAATCACCTAATGAACCAAATAATATATCTACAACTTCAACTCCAATTTTTTCTAATATTGTTATTAATTTATAAATATTCTTCTTTGGTACAGTAACCATCATTGCATATGCCTTTAACTTTTTTGCTTGAAGTCCATTTGGTTCTTTTACAACCATTTTCTCATTATCATCTAATGTATATCTTATTGGTACAATTGTAACAAGTTCTCTTGACTTATCAAGTTTATTATATATTGATGCTTGAAGAGCATTCACCATATCATTTCCATTTATAATATAATCATCATTTGTTATAGTTGTATACCCATCTACTAAAGTATACTCAGCATCATATATTGGAATACTTGTAATAACTTTATCAACTTTTACTCCCAAAGATTTATTTACTTCATTAAATGCAGATTTAATATCTTTTTCAAATAAATCATCATCAACTACTACACCTTTTTTTATTGAGGAAGTTGGATATGATGTAGAAGCAAGTACATTTAATTTCTTCTCAAAATATTCACTAACTATAATTTTAATAGCACTTGACCCTATATCAACACATGAAAATATATTCTTCATATTAATCCTCCTCTATTGTTATTAAATATTATACTATAAATTTTTGAAAAAAAAAAGATATTTTACTTAGAAAGGAAATAATTTCCATAATCTAAATATAAAATACCATTTTTACCTTGTAATGTTTTTGATATCTTTAAATAATCATTAATTTTAGAAAATTTACTAAGAGTTAAATATACATAATTTCCATCATTCATTGAAACTAAAAATCTTTCTTTATCTATATCATTTGGATCATATTTTATTTCAGATATAATTCCCATTGTATCACTATTTATAAGTTTCATTTTTTTCAAAAATTTACTATATACTTTTTTATCTGGTACTTCATTTATTAATGACGGAATATTTTCATTTTTTATATCAATAGCTTGTCCATCATCTAATATTGTTTTGTTAATTTTCATATCATAAAAAAGCATTTTCTTTTCATAAACAATAACATCAAACTCTAAAAATAAATTCTTTTTTATTTTTATTTTTTCTATTAGTTTATTATTCTTAATTTTTTTACTTACATCGTAAGAATTAGTAAATAAAAAAGAAGGATATTTATCAAGTTCAGTCATTTTTAAAATTTCATCATCAGTATAATATGAATTTCCTTTTATGTAGTATCCTTTTACTGGTATACATGAAAAGAAAAATATAGCAATTACAATTAAAGCCAATATAAAAAGGAATAAAATTACGTTTTTTATTTTTATTTTTTTCTTTTTTACTTTTCTTTTCATCCTACCACTCCTTATACTTTTTTACTATTTCTTATCTGTTAATTTTACTATTTCATCATAAATTCTATCTAAACTATTTTGTACTCTAATTTTTCCTAAATTATTTTTTATTTCTTTATATTTATTTTTATCATCCATCAAATAATCAATTTGTTTTATAAGCTTTTCTACACTCAAGTTTTTTTCTTCTATTAATAATGCTGCATTTTTAGATACCAAACTCATAGCATTCTTATATTGATGATTTTCTGTAACATATGGACTTGGAATTAATATTGATGGAATTTTAACACCTAATATTTCCGCTAAAGTTGTTGCGCCTGCTCTTGTAACTAAAACATCAGAAAATTTTATTGCTCCTACAAGTCCATCAATATATGGCTTTATAATAACATTTTTATTTTTTATTACTTTTTTATATTCCTCATAATAATTTTTTCCTGTAACAATTAACACTTGATAATCCTTAGAATAAAATTCATTTAATGAATCTAAAAGAACTTTATTAACTGTTGATGAACCTAATGAACCCATTACAATTAATACCGTTTTTTTATTTTTATCAAGACCAAAATCCTCTTTTTTATAAGCTTTAGTTTCTATAGCACTTTCTGTACATGGATTACCTGTATAAACGTAATTAACCCCTGATGGTGTCATTTTTTCAAAAGATGTACATAAAGTATCTGTATATTTTAAAAGTATTTTATTTGATAAACCTAAAATACTATTTTGTTCATGAACTAAAGTTTTACATTTACATTTTTTAGCAGCATATATAACAGGTGCTGTAACATACCCGCCTGCACCAATTACTATATCTGGTTTAAACTTTTTAATTTCTTTTTTACATTTTTTTATTGATGTCAAAAATTTTGTTACTGATTTTATATTACTTAAACTAAGACTTCTTTTTATACCATAAATTTCTATACCAAAATAAGGTATACCTTTTTCTGGAATTATGTCTTTCTCCATCCTATTTGTTGTTCCTATATATAAAAATTCACTATTTGGATTTTCTTTCTTTATTTTATCTATTATTGCAAGTGCTGGATATATATGTCCTCCAGTTCCACCTGCTGATACAATAACTTTCATACTCCTCACCTATAATAATTATATCATAATAATTTTATTTTTAATACAAAAAAAACAGAAGATATTATTCTTCTGTTTTAAAAAGTGTTTTTGAAAAGTCATAAACAACAGGTATTTCATATTTTTCATCATCACTATAAGCTTTAACAAGTGCTATAATATCAAACACAAATAAAACTATTGATAATGTTGAACTAATTAATCCTGAAAAAGGTATAAATCTTCCAAGTATTCCAAATCCTATTGAAATAATCATACTAGTAAGCCATAAAGCTCCTGCTTGATTATAATGAAATCTCATAAATTCTGATACTTTTTTATCTTTCATTAAAGCAAATACAAATCCAACTATTGGAAGTAAATATACTAAAACAACTTCTCCTTTTTCTGATAAACCTGAAATTGTTTTAACAGTTTCTTCCTTCTTTTCTTCCTTTTTTGTTTCCTTTACTTCTTCTACTTTTTTTGTATCTTTCTTTGTTTCAGTACTTTTCTTTACAGTAGTTTTTTTAGTTTCTTCTTCATTTGTTTTTTTTGTTGCCATATTTTTCTCCTTTAAATAAATATTTGTTTTTATATATATAATTTATGTATATTCCCCAAATTAATGGATACACAATTATAATCTTATTATTATATTTAATTCCTTCCTTAAAATTAAATATTAAAAAATTGTAAAATGCTCTTGTCATACCACATCCAGGGCATTCAACATGAAATATTAATTTAAATAAACATATTGTATGTTTACTTTTTATTAAAATTCCAAGAAAGCAAATTAAAAATATATAGGTAATTACCACTAGTATACTAGTGATAATTACTTTTTGTTTCTTATTATTTTGAAACAATCTTTTTACCCTCTGAATCTTCAAAGTTACCTGTGATAATCATGATAAGATCAACAAGAGCCCAAATACCACAGCCACCCCATGTAAATAATTGTCCTAGTCCAGTTCCTACTTTATTTACATAAAATCTATGTACACCTAAATATCCTAAAAATAAACAAAGTAATAATGTAACTAACCAATCTTTTTCTGATACGTTATTTTCCATAAAATCCTCCTATAAAATTTATAAAATAAATATATCATATTTTTTTAATTATGTCTATAAATGTAACTTTCTACTTTTTATTTCTTTTGTCTTACCAACATTCCAGAAATTTTCACCTAAATATCCACAAGTTCTTCTAACTACAGTTAACTTATTATGATCTTTATTGTGACAATTAGGGCATTCCCATTCATTATCGTCATTTACGATTATTTCACCATCGAAACCACATTCATGACAATAATCAGATTTTGTATTAAACTCAGCATATTGTATATTATCATAAATATATTTTACTAATTCTCTTAATGCATCTAAATTCTTTTGCATATTAGGAATTTCAACATATGAAATAGCTCCACCTGTAGATAAATTTTGAAATTCACTTTCGAATTTAAATTTACTAAATGCATCAATTTTTTCTCTAACATCAACATGGTATGAATTTGTATAATAACCTTTATCAGTTACATCTTTAATTGTGCCAAATCTTTCTTTATCGATTTTAGCAAATTTATAACATAAACTCTCTGCTGGAGTTCCATATAAAGCAAAGCCAATATTTGTTTGCTTTTTCCACTCAGCAGTTTTATCTTTTAAATATTTCATTACTTTAATAGCAAAATCGTGACCTTCTTTTTCTGTATGACTTACACCTGTCATAAGTTTAGTCATTTCATATATACCAATATAGCCTAATGATATAGTTGAATATCCACCATATAATAAACTATCTATTGTTTCACCTTTTTTAAGTCTTGAGATTGCTCCATACTGCCAATGTATTGGACTAATATCTGATAATGTACCCTTTAAAGCATAGTGTCTACACATTAAAGCTTCAAAACATAATTCTAGTCTTTCATCTAATTCTTTCCAGAATTTTTTCTCATCTCCATCAGCAACTATAGCTACTTGTGGTAAATTTATACTTACTACACCTTGATTAAATCTTCCTTCAAATTTATATTTTCCATTTTCATCTTTCCATGGTGATAAGAAACTTCTGCATCCCATTGGACTAAATACATTACCTTCATAGTTTTCTCTCATCTTTTTAGCTGAAATATAATCTGGGTACATTCTTTTAGCAGAACATTTTACAGCAAGTTCTGTTAAATAATCATATTCTCCACCTGTTAAATTATTACATTCATCTAATACATAAACAAGTTTTGGAAATGCTGGCGTTACATATACACCTTGTTCATTTTTAATTCCTTCTAATCTTTGAGTCAAAATTTCTTCTATTATCATTGCATTTTCTTTTTTGTACTCGTCATCATCTTCAATATGTAAAAATAATGTTACAAAAGGAGATTGTCCATTTGTTGTCATTAATGTATTTATTTGATATTGAATAGTTTGTACACCAGCTTTTAGTTCTGATCTTAATCTAGTATCAACTATATCTTCTATTATTTTATCATCTAATTTTCCTTTATATTTTTTATTAAGTTCTTTTTTAAATTTATCATAACTTTTTCTTAAATATTTTCCTAGATGTTTCATATCAACAGATTGTCCACCATATTGATTTGATGCAACTGCAGCTATTATTTGAGTTGTAACTGTACATGCTACTTGGAATGACTTAGGACTTTCTATCATTTTTCCATTCATTACTGTTCCATTATCAAGCATGTCACCAATATTAATTAAACAACAATTAAATATTGGTTGTACGAAATAATCTGCATCATGGAAGTGTAACACACCTTCTTCATTTGCTTTTGTTATTTTCTCTGGTAATAACATTCTTCTTGTTAAATCTCTAGATACTTCACCAGCTATATAATCTCTTTGAGTTGATGCAAGTACTGTATTTTTATTAGAATTTTCTTCTGCAAGTTCTTTATTTTCATTTCTTATTAATCCTAATATTGATTCATCCGTTGTATTTTGTTTTCTTACAAGTGCTCTTGTATATCTATATACAATATATTTTTTAGCAAGTTCATATTTTCCAATTTCCATTAATTTTTGTTCAATTATATCTTGTATATCCTCAACAAGCATTCTTTTCTTGTTAAGTTCTTGAATATAATTTATTATTTCTTTTATCTCTTCTTTAGTTGCTCTTTCATTTTTCTTAACTTCTTTATTAGCTTTTTCAATAGCAATTTGAATTTTTTCTCTATCAAAATCAACTGCTCTACCATCTCTTTTTATAACCTTCATTTTACTTCCTCCTACTCTATGTTACGATTTGATTATAACCCCAAAGAGAATAAATAGCTGTTGCAAATGCAACATTTTGTCGTTTTTTGGTTGAAAATTTTTTTAAGGTGTTTTATACTTAATTAAAACAAAGGAGAAAGCGTATGAATAAAGATTTTAATATTGACACTTTTATACATAATTTTGAAAAAAGTTGTATTAAAACACAAATAAAAATATTTAAAAAAAATGAAACAATAACAACATACCTAGTAAATAGATCAAGACTTTGTATATTAATTAATGGCAAAGCAGATCTTATAAGATATGATTTAAATGGTAATAAAACAATAGTAGAACAATTTACTAAAAACTCTTTATTTGGAGAAATTTTTTATCATATAAATAACAATAATGAACTATTTGTTATAGCTAAAGATGATTGTAAAGTTTTATTTTTTGATTATAATAATTTTTATGAAAAATGCAGAAATAAATGTCCATTTCATGATGAATTAATATATATGCTTCCTAATTTAATTTTAAATAAAATATCTGAATTAAATTCTCACTTAGAGTTATTATCAAAAAGAACAACTAGAGAAAAAATATTACTATTTTTTAACAATATGGCTATTAAAAATTTAAATAAAACATTCACTATTCCATTTTCTCTTACTGATCTTGCAGATTATTTAGGTGTAGATAGAAGTGCAATGATGAGAGAATTAAAACAATTAAAAGAAGAAAAAGTTATAAAAAAAGAAGGTAATTTAATTACACTTCTTACAAGATGATTTATTCATCTTTTTATTTTATTATATATAACAAAATTTCCAAAAAAATTATAAATAATAATATATCATATAAAACATCTATAATTTTATTATCTCTAATAAAGAATTTAACTACGTTAAAAACAATTACTAAAACAAGTGGAAATAATAATATAAAAAACAAAATATTTTTTGAAAGTATTATTACTATAATTAAAAATAAAGCAAATACAAAATTGATTATTAAATGTCCTATACTTTGAACATTATCAAATATTTTATTAATTTTATCTTGATTCATATTAGCACCTATATATTTTTGCGATACATTTAGCCATTCTTACCCCATCCATTGAAGATGTTGTAATACCACCTGAATATCCAGCACCTTCACCTATTGGATATATTCCTTTTATATTAGACATATATAATTCATCTCTTTTTATTCTAATAGGAGATGATGTTCTACTTTCTACAGCAGAAATAATTGCATCATTCATATTATAACCTTTTATTTTTGTATCAAAATATTTTATTGCTTCTTTTAAATCATTACAAATATATTTTGGTAATATATCATTTATATTTGAAAAATTATAATCTCCTTTAAATACAGGATTAACGCTTTTTATCTTATCACTTATTTTATTTTCATAAAAGTCAGAAAGTAATTGTGTAGGTATTTTACCTTTTCCACATTTAAAAGCTGCTTCTTCAAGAGTTTGCTGAAATTTTAAACCATCTAATGGATGAAAACCAAAATCAGTTTCACTAACCGTTACTACTAATGCACTATTTGCATTTATACTATCTCTTTTGTAATTACTCATACCATTAATAACTAATCTTCCTTCTTCTGACGAAGAATTTACAACATATCCACCAGGACACATGCAAAAAGAATATACACCTCTCCCACTTTTTGATTTATATGTTAATTTATAATTGGCTGGAGGTAATTTTTTATAGAATTCTCCATATTGGTTTTTATTAATAAATTCTTGTGGATGTTGAATTCTAATACCAACCGCAAAACTTTTTGGACTCATACTTATTCCTTTTTCATAAAGCATTTTAAATGTATCTCTTGCACTATGACCTATTGCCAAAATTAAATTATCACACTCTATAATATCAGAATTATTTATCACTATTTGTTTTAATTTATTGTCTTCTATAATTAAATCAGTTAAACATGAATTATATGAAAATTCACCACCCATACTTATAATATCATTTCTTATATTTTTTACTACATCAACTAATATATCAGTTCCAATATGTGGATTATTTTCATACATTATTTCACTAGGCGCACCATTTTTTACAAAAATTTCAAATACTTTTTTTCCAATAAACTCTTTATCTTTTACTAATGTATTTAATTTACCATCAGAAAAAGTACCTGCTCCACCTTCACCAAATTGAACATTGGAAGAAAATGAAAGAATACCAGATGAAAAAAACTTATTAACAGTTTTAACTCTGTCTTCTACTTTTTCTCCCCTTTCTATAACAAGAGGTTTATATCCATTTTCTGCAAGAATATATGCACAAAATAACCCTGCAGGACCAGAACCAACTATTATAATTCTATTCTTCATTTTTTCTTTTCCTGTTATATTAAAAACAAAATCTTCATTTGGTGATAAAATTGCATTACCATATTTTAATATTTTATCTTCATTTTCTAAAGATATATCAAGTTCATAAACATAATGAACGTTATTTTTTCTTCTAGCATCAATAGATTTCTTTACAATTTTTATATTTTTTATATCATCTTTATTTAATTTATATTTTTTTATTATTTTTTCTTTTATTTTATCCATAGAATCATCATCTATAGATATATTTAATTCTCTTATTCTAACCATAACTTCACCTACACATTTTTACCAGCAACCATGCCCGTTACCCAAGCAAATGTAAGATTATATCCACCACATTCACCATCTACATCAAGTATTTCACCTGAAAAATATAAACCACTTACTATTTTAGATTCCATACTATTTAAATTTACCTCTTTTAAATCTATCCCACCTGTACAAACTTGTGCACTATCAAAAGAATTAGTTTCATCAATATTAACTTTGAAAAAACATAAATTTTCTGATAATTTTCTTTTTTCATAATCACTTAAATCATTAAAATATTTATTTTTATCAATATCTGATATTTCTAATAAGCAATAAATAAGTTTATCATTTAACAAACCTATAAAAAGATCATCCAATTTTCTATTTTTTAGTATTTTATTTCTATTATCTAAATAATCTATTACATCAGAAATATTTTCTGCCTTTAACATAGGAATAAAATTAATAATTATTTCCTCTTTTTTTCCTTCTGATAATCCTCTTGATACAAAACCACTTAAATTAAATGTACATATTCCACTTATACCATAATTAGTTAATTGAAGTTCTCCATCTTCTTCTTTAATAAAATTTCCATTCTCATATAATTTTAAATTAGCATCACATCTAATTCCACTTAATTTCTTAAAATATTTTTTATTACTTCTTAATTGAGTTAATGATGGTAAAACATCTATTATATTATGACCAAAATTTTTAGCAAAGATGTATCCATCACCTACTGAACCTGTTTTAGGATATGCTTTTGATCCAGTAGATAAAATTACTTTATCAAACTTTAAAACTTCATTATTTGAATAAATCAAAAATTCATTATTTATTTTTTTAATATTAATAGCTTCAAAATTATTAATAATTTTTATATTTAATCTTTTAACCTCATTTTCTAAAGCCTTTTTAATAGAACTTGCTTGGTTTGAATATGGATAGTAATAGCCATTTTTTATTTTAGGAACAATACCAATTGATAGGAAAAATTTTTCTACTTCATCTAAATTCTTCTTATTTATTAAACCATCTAGATTTATTTTAGAATAATAATGCTTTAAATCTTGATCATCATTAAAATAATTACATCTCCCATTTCCTGTTACTAATATTTTTTTACCACACTCTTCGTTTTTTTCTAAAATATATACATCATTATTACTATTTTTAGCATATATTGCCGCTACTAAACCTGATGCTCCTGCACCTACAATTGCAACTTTATTCATTAACTTCAACTCCTATAATTATTATACCATAAAGAAAAAAATATGTAGATTATTTACATATTTTTATTCAACAGTTACTGATTTTGCAAGATTTTTAGGTTTATCTATATCACAATTTCTATTTTTAGCGACGTAATAAGCTACAAGTTGAAGTGGTAATATAGTTAAAAGTGGTTGAAGTAAAGAATTGGTATCTGGAATTATTATCTTTTTATCATAAAAATCTCCATTTTTATTTAAATTTTCTGTAGTTAAATAAATTACATTTGCTCCTCTTGATTTTACTTCCTTTAAATTACTAATTGTTTTATCAGCAATTTTTTCATCAGTTACTATTCCTACAACTGGAGTATCTTTATCTATTAGAGAAATTGTACCATGTTTTAATTCTCCAGCAGGATAAGCTTCACTATGAATATATGATATTTCCTTTAATTTTAAAGAACCTTCCATACATAATGCTTCATCTATACCGCGACCTACAAAAAATATATTTTCATTATTATAAATAGAATTTGCTAATTCTTTATACTCTTCCTTATTATTTAGTATTTCTCTCATTTGAACCGGTAATTTATTTAAATCACTTAAAAATGTATTAATTTGATTCAATACCTCTTTATCATTACTTTTCTTTGCAAGGCTATATGCTAAAAATGAAAGCAATGTAACCTGAGCAGAGTATGCTTTTGTTGTTGCAACTGCTACCTCTATTCCTGCTTTTGTATATAATACCTTTGATGTTTCCCTAGCAATTGAACTTTCTTTAACATTAACAATTCCTAAAGTATCACAACCTTTTTCGTTTGCTATTTTAACAGCTTCTAATGTATCAGCTGTTTCACCTGATTGTGATACTGCAATAACTAATGTATCTTTATCTATAAATAATTTTTTATATCTAAATTCACTCGCAATTTCAACATTTACTGGTATATCACCATATTTTTCTATTAAATTTTTTCCAACTAAACCTGCATGCATTGCACTTCCACATGCAACAATTGTAATATTTTTATATTTTGATAAATCTATAAGACCATTTTTAATATCATTTTCTTCTCTGTCTATATATTCAGTCATCATCTTTTTAAATACTTCTGGTTGTTCGTGAATTTCTTTCTCCATATACTTTTCATAACCATTTTTTTCTATATCATTACTTACTCCGTCAAATTCTTTAACATTTTTAGTAGTAAGAACATTTTCTTTATCATATACTTTTATTCTGTCTGATTCAATTATAGCAAATTCACCATCTTCTAAAATTATATACTTATTAGTAAAATCTAAAATAGCTGGTACATCTGATGCTATATGATTTTCACCCACTCCTACACCTATTATTAACGGACTATTTTTTTTAATTGCATATAGTTTACTTAAATCATCATCACAAAGTACTCCTATTGCATATGAACCTTTAACATATTCTTTAAATAAAGTAATAGATGCATATATATTTCCAGTAATTTTATATAAATGATTTAAAAGTGCTGCTGCAACTTCAGTATCAGTATCTGATTTTAATTCATACCCATATTCCTTTAGTTTTTCTTTAAGCTCTATATAATTTTCTATTATTCCATTATGAACAATGGTTATTTTACCAAATTTATGAGGATGAGAATTCTTTTTATTAGCTTCACCATGAGTTGCCCATCTTGTATGTCCAATAGCTACATTAGTTTTATCATTAAAATCTATCTTCTTTTTTAAGTTTTCAATTTTTCCTTTTTCTTTTTGAACGATTACTTCGTTATTTTTTTCAAACGCAATACCTGCCGAATCATAACCTCTGTACTCTAATCTTTCAAGACCTTTTATAACTACATCTTTTCCCTTTTCATTCTTTCCTATGTATCCAACAATTCCACACATAATTTATACCTCTTTCTTTTTTTGTTTGATATATACTTTGTTATAATTTTGATTTTATTTTTTGTTATATATCTAACGAGTACTTACCCGTGATAGAATCCGCCGAATTTTCGATTATCTATCAACCTCGTCACCAATTAAATGGTCTGGCGCTCATTATTATCAATACCTCCTTATGATAATAACTATAATAATTATATCAAACTTTTTTATATTATAAATTTTTTTTAATATATTTAATATTATTCAGTCCATTTAAAATAATTAATTCATTTACAAAAAAAAGAATAAATCTATTCTTTTCTTACTAATTTATTAATTTTATTAATAGCTTCTTCTTGAGATTCTAAGATTGCTGTTTCATAGTATTCGTCTTGTAAATCATAAAAATACTTTTCTTTAAATAATGTATTTTTTGGAAATATAATTTTATGAGTTGACTCAAATTTATCAGCTTCAGAATAAGGAATAATAACACTTGAATCAATACTATGAGTTCTAGCTTCCAAATTATAATAAATAACATAATCAGCGCTTTTGTCATTTCGACTTACTTCAATATCATTTGCTCCATGTTCAATATCAACTTCAGTTGTATGTCTATAAGTTCCCATATAAACAAAATAGTCATTTCTAGGAGTAATATCTAAATGGCTAAAAGCATTTCTTACAAAATATGAATTAGGTTGATTTTCTAATCCATCATTCGTATAATCTTTAGACCTAATTTGTTTATACTCTTTTGTAGATTCTAAATATTCCTGTATAACAGGTAACTTTTTTAGTTCTTTTATTTTATTAGATAAATCAATCAATCTTTCTTTTTCTTCTATTAATGAATTATATTTATCTCTTAATTGTTGTAATTCTGTATCTAACATTTTAAAACCTCCCTTATATCACGTTATAATTATATAAAAAACAGTATCGTCTATAAATAAAAAAATAAACACTCTGCATATGTAGAGTGTCTCCCAACTTATGAGACGACATTCACTTGCAAAATTGAATGTTCCCTTTTTTATTTTATGCAAGGTTTCTTGCCACATACATAATAACATATTTTTTATTTCTTTGCAATTTTTATAAATCACATCATTTTTATTTATGAATTTTTATTAAACTAATTGCACACTAAACATTTGTTTGCTATAATATTTACAGGAACATTTAATTGTTGAGTGTCTACCTCTTACTCTTTATAGAGAGGAGGTTATTGATATATGTCTAAGAAAGATTTTTTAATTTCTATCTTACTCACTGTTATCATCTTATTAATAGCTTTACTCTTCATAGTATTGAAGTAGTATTACCTATAAATAAAAATGGCACTCATCTCTTGCAAAGATAAGTGCCTTCAAAAAACATTTTGGTAGACATTCAACTTAGCAAATTGAATGTTCCCTTTTTTATTTTATGCAAGGTTTCTTGCCACATACATAATAACATATTTTTTATTTCTTTGCAATTTTTATAAATCACATCATTTTTATTTATGAATTTTTATTAAACTAATTGCACACTAAACATTTGTTTGCTATAATATTTACAGGAACATTTAATTGTTGAGTGTCTACCTCTTACTCTTTATAGAGAGGAGGTTATTGATATATGTCTAAGAAAGATTTTTTAATTTCTATCTTACTCACTGTTATCATCTTATTAATAGCTTTACTCTTCATAGTATTGAAGTAGTATTACCTATAAATAAAAATGGCACTCATCTCTTGCAAAGATAAGTGCCTTCAAAAAACATTTTGGTAGACATTCAACTTAGCAAATTGAATGTTCCCTTTTTTATTTTATGCAAGATTTCTTGCTACATACATAATAACATATTTTTTATTTCTTTGCAATTTTTATAAATTACATCATTTTTATTTATGAATTTTTATTAAACTAATTGCACATTAAACATTTGTTTGCTACAATGTTTACAGGAACATTTAATGTGAGTGTCGTCCTCCTATTCTTTATAAGAAAGGAGGTAGAATAATGAAAACTAAAACTTTTATCTTAAAAGTTCTTAAGTACATTTCTATAATTTTACTACTATCTACCTTACTGGTACTAGCAATAAAAAAATAGACACTCTTCATACGTAGAGTGTCATACCATTTCAATTAAGGATGACATTCACTTGCGAAATTGAATGTTCCCTTTTTTATTTTATGCAAGATTTCTTGCTACATACATAATAACATATTTTTTATATCTTTGCAATTTTTATAAATCATTTATTTTGATGTCTACTTATATTTAAAATTATTCCTATACTACACAATGTAATTATAAGACTTGATCCCCCATAGCTTAAAAATGGAAGTGTGACGCCAGTTATTGGTACTAAACCAACTACTACTGCTAAGTTTAAAAGAGTTTGAAATGTTAATTGAAATGTTATACCAAATGCTAAATATTTTCCAAACAAATCATTACAGTTAATGGATATTTTTAAACATCTATATATTATACTTATAAACAACGTAGCAACTAATACTATACCAAGAATACCAAGTTCCTCGCTAATTATTGAAAATATAAAATCTGTTTGTGGTTCTGGAAGATAAAAATGCTTTTGTACAGAATTAAATAATCCCATTCCTAAGAGCCCTCCTGGACCTATTGCATATAATGATTGAATAGATTGAAATCCTGAACCAAGTGGATCACTCCATGGATTTAAAAATGCTACTATTCTTTTTATTCTATATGGTGCTGCTATTATAAGAGCTGATAAACCTATCAATCCAAGACCTATTATCCTTGCAAAGAAAGTCATATCAACACCAGATACAAATAACAAACCAATTACAGTTACTAATATTATTGCTCCTGTTCCAAGATCCGGTTGAAGCATTATAAGTCCAAATACTAAAAAGGTTAAAAATAATATAGGAAATACACCTTTTTTTATATCTTTAATATCTTTTGGATAATTACTTAAATATTTACTTGCAAATATTATTATACCAAGTTTCATAAATTCACTAGGTTGAACACCAAGTCCACCTATTCCAAACCAACTTCTAGAACCATTTCTAAGTGTTCCTATACCAGGTATTAATACTAAAATTAATAAAAGAAAGCAAACTAGTAATATAACATTTGCTTTCTTTAAATAGTTCTTATAATCTACTTTTGATATTATGATTGTTGCTATTATACCAATTATAAAAAATAGGCTCTGTAGTTTTAAAAATCTATATTTATCGTCAAATTTATATTCAGCCCATATAGCTGATGAAGAAAAAATCATAACTATTCCAAATATTGATAATAATACTACGAGTACAAATAATTTATAATCGAATTTTTTCATTAAATCCAAACACCATATACTAGTGCTCCTGCACCTAGTATAAATCCTATTACATAAAATAATCTGACGATATCTGGTTCTTTCCATCCCCATTTTTCAAAAGAATGATGAATTGGAGTCATTGGAAAGATTTTTTTACCTCTTAATTTTACTGATGCTATTTGTAAAATAACTGATAATGTTTCTAAAACAAATACACCACCAATAACAATTAAAGAAACTTCACGATGTGTAAGAATTGCAAGTGTTGCAAGTGTTCCACCTAATGCTAAAGATCCTGTGTCTCCCATAAACACTTTAGCAGGATGAGCATTAAATACTAAAAATCCAAGTAATCCACCTACTAATATAAAACAAAATACCGCTACATCATCATATCCTGAAAGCCATCCTGAGTTCCATGCAATCATACCATATACTAAAAATGCAATAGCTGATAACCCTGCAGCAAGTCCATCAAGTCCATCTGTTAAATTTACAGCATTACTTGTTCCAACTAACATAAACAAGATAAAGAAACCATACATAAATCCTAAATTAATCTCTAAATTTAATGCATATATCTCTATTATAGGATTTGATCCATTTCTTATATAAATATAGAAAAATACAATTGCTAATAATGTTTGAGCAATAAATTTTTGCATTCTTGTTAAGCCTTTTTCATTACTTTGATACTTTATTTTTAAGAAATCATCAACAAATCCTATAAGACCATAACCAAAAAATACAAATAAGATAATGATTAAATTACTAGATATTTTTAGTTTGTTAGTAATATATAAAGCAAATATAGTAATTATAGTTGATAAAGTAAATATAAGTCCACCCATCGTTGGTGTTCCACTTTTTCCTTTATGAGCTTTTACAAATCTACTTGTTGTTTGATCTGCTTTAATTTTTTTAAGTAATGGTACTAGGATAAGACCTAGTAAAACAGATGCTATAAAACCTATCATTAAGGCTAAAACTGACTTAGCTAAAATATACATTATTACACTTCCTTTTTTTATTTTTTACTTTTATAAGTATATCATAATTATTATAAAAATAATTAACTCTTTTTTATAATTTACAAATTTATACAATTAATTGCCAAGAAGTATTCTAATTTTACTTCCTTCAAGTACTCTTTCTCCTGCTTTAGGTGATTGATATATAATATTATTTCCACTTCCAGAATATTGAACATCAAAACTACCTAAATTAAATTTTATCTTATCATAGTTCTGACCTATTAAATTTGGTACTTCTACATATTTTTTCTCCCAAAATTGATAATTTTTTTCACTTGCATCTTTTCTCTTTTTTATATTTAAAGCTGTTATTGAATCTTCTAATATTGCTCTTGCAACTGGTGCTGCAACTGTTCCACCATATTGAACTACTCCCTTAGGATTATCAATTGCAACATATACTACTATTTTAGGATCATCTGCTGGAAGAAAGCCAATAAAAGAAACAATATAATTTCCTGCCATATATTTTCCATCTTTTACTTTTTGTGCAGTACCTGTTTTACCACCTACCCTGTATCCATCAATAAATGCATTTCTACCAGTTCCATTAGTTACAACACTTTCAAGTGCCATTGCAACTTTTTTACTAGTATCTTTACTAATTACCCTTCTAACAAGTTTCTTTTTATTTGTTTTTATAGGAGTATTTGTTTCTGGCTCAAGCATACTTTTTACAACATATGGTTTATATAACTTTCCACCATTTATTGCTGCTGAAACTGCTGTTATTTGCTGTATAGGTGTAACACTAACTCCTTGGCCAAAAGGTATCCTATATTTGATATTATTTTTCTAATATTAATTTAGGCATTTTAGTTAACTTTTCTACATCTAAATTTATTTCATCATCACTAACTTCACGTAATAAAATTTCCCTATTGCGTTTTAATATTTCTTTTGAAATTAATCTTATATAATTAAAATTCTTAATTATTTCATTAATTTTTTCTTCTTCATTCATAGTAGAAAGATTTGACAAGGCTAAAATTCTCGTATCTATTGACTCTATTTTTTTAGGAGATATTCTCTTATAAACTAAATATTCATTAGCATAATTAATACTATTTCTCATAGCTGATATATCATTTGAAATTAATATATCCAAAAAGTTAGGTAAAGTAGAATTATATATAAATTCTTTTTCTGATATATATTCATAATCAATATCACCACTAGAAATAGATATATATTCACTACCATTAACATAACATTCATCACTTAAAATATTTTTTTCTCTTTCAGTAATTTTTCTTCCTTCTAATTTTCTTTGTTCATCTAATGATAAAATTCCTGATTTTATTATAGATGGACCTTGAAAAAATTTAGCATTATGGTGATATTTTGCATTTCTTATATTCTCATTCATTATTTTACATTCAAATAAACTATCTTTAACTTCTTTATATACATTACTTAAATCACTTTTTACTACTTTTTCCATTTTTTCACCTACATCTATTCACGAGTAAATATTTTATCATTTATAAAAATATTTATCAATAAAAAAGACATAATTTAATACTTTATGCCTATAATTTTATTTGAATTAAAATAAATATTTAACTTTATATTATTTCTATCCCCATCACATTTTTCAACTATAACTTTATCTACTAATATTTTAAATAAGTCTTTATATGAATTATCTATATTCAAAAACTTTTGAATTTTATTTTCTAATTTTTTTATATCATTCTTATTATCATATTTATCTATACTTTTTAATTTTTCATTTATATTTTCTAACTCTTTATTATAACTATCATTTTTAATCTTATACTCATCTTTTGTTATTATATCTTCCATAAATAATTCTAATATTTTCTCTTTTGATAAAATTATTTTATTTTTTACTTTTATCAATTCTTCTTTTTTATTATCAAAATTTATTATTTTTACATAATCGTTTAATATGTTTTGAGTTAATTTATCATCTAAAAAGAAATTTTCTTTTATTACTTTTTTAAATATATCATTTAATTTTTCTTCTTCTAGTATTGGACTTAAACAACCTTTCACACCGTCTTTTATATATTCTTGACAAACCCATACTGGCTTATTTTTTCTATTACCTGATGAAATAATAGAAAAATTTTTATTATGACAATTGCATATTAATTTTCCTGCATATATTTTTTCAATATTATATAAATTTCTTTTACTCACTTTTCTTTTTTCATTATATATTCTATTTGCTTCATCAAATATTTTTTCATCTATTATAACTGGTATATTTTCATCCTTATACATTATCCATTCACTTTTAGGTTTCAGTATTTTTTTATGAGTTCTATAATTTTCAATATAGCTTTTATTTGCGCAATAGTATCCTTTATATTTTGGGTTTGTAATCATTCTTGAAAGAACTCTTTCTGAATACATTTCTCCTTTAGTATTTTTATAACCATGACTAAATAATATTTTAGATATTTTCTTAAACCCATATCCATTTGATACATATAAATCAAATAACATCCTTATCATTTTTGCTTCTTTTTCATTTATATACAATTTTCCATTTCTTTTATCATATCCAGTTATATTTCCTCCACCTAATACTCTTCCATCTTTTATACTTCTCTTAAATCCAAATTTAACTCTTTCACTTAATTTTCTAACCTCATCTTGCGCTAAACTAGACATTAGTGTTAACCTAAATTCTGAATCTGAAAAAACTGTATTAATGTTATCATTTATAAAATTTACTATAACACCTTTTTCAAGTAAATACTGAGTATATTTAATTGAATCAATAGTATTACGAGCAAAACGAGATACTTCTTTTGTAAGTATCATATCAAACTTACCTTTTTTTGCATCACTTATCATTTTTAAAAAACTTTCTCTTTTTTTTACACTAGTACCAGATATTCCTTCGTCTATATATGAACCAGATAATATCCAGTTTTTTTCTTCATTAATTAATTCTTCAAAGTAATTTTTCTGATTTTCCAAAGAATTTATTTGTTCATCTTTGTCTGTTGATACCCTTGCATAATACACAACTCTTAAATTCATATCACATAAATTTTTACCATTTTTTATTTCATTTCTTATTTTTACAATATTAATAAGTATCACCCTCTATTTAATTTTTTTATTAAATAATCTTCCATTTTTTGATAAGTTTCTATATCAATAACCTTCTCTTCATATAATCTTTTATTAAGTAATAATCTATATTTTAATATACTGTATTCATAATTATACTTGTCCATAAAATTTCCTTTCTTATACAATATATTAAATAAAAAAAAGAATATGCATTTGCATATTCATTATTTTTCAAATTGCGAATTATATAATTCAGAATAAAAACCTTTCTTTTTCATTAACTCATTATGTGATCCTTGTTCTATTATATTTCCATCTTTCATAACAAGAATTAAATCAGCATTTTTTATAGTTGAAAGTCTATGAGCAATTATAAATGAAGTTTTTCCTTCTGTTAATTTATCCATTGCCTTTTGAACAAGTTCTTCTGTTCTTGTGTCAACATTACTTGTTGCTTCATCAAGTATTAAAAATGGTGAATCATTAATCATACTTCTTGCGATTGTTAGTAATTGTCTTTGTCCTGCTGAAACACTGTCATTATCAGATACAAAAGAATTATATCCTTTTGGCATAGTTCTAATAAAATGATCAAGTCCTACTATTTTGCATACTTCTTTTACTTTCTCGTCAGTTACATTCTTTCTATTATATATAATATTTTCTTTTATTGTTCCTTCAAATAACCAAGTATCTTGAAGTACCATTGTAAATAATTCGTGAATATTTTTCCTTGATAATTCTTTAGTAGAAACATCATCAATTCTTATATCTCCAGAATTTATTTCATAAAACTTCATAAGTAAATTAACCATTGTAGTCTTACCAGCACCAGTTGGACCTACTATAGCAACTTTTTGTCCAGGTTTTATTTTTGCATTAAAATCTTTTATTGTAGGATTTTCGTTTCCATCATATTTAAACATAACATGATCAAATTCAATTTTACCTTTTACTTTATCTTTATTTAAATATTTTTTTATTTTTTTCTCATTACTCATTTCTTCTTCATCAACAAATTCAAATACTCTTTCAGATGCTGCTGCAGTTGATTGAAGAGAATTCATAGCTTGCGCAATTTGAGAAAGTGGTGATGTAAATAATCTTACATAAACTATAAATGCTACTATTACACCAAAACTTATAACATCATTCATTGTAAGAAGAGCACCTACTAGACATACCATAACATAACTAAAATTACCAATAAATCCCATCATAGGCATCATTAAACCTGATAAAAATTGACTTTTTCTATTTGCTTCATATACTCTTTTATTATATTTATCAAATTTTTCATTAGATTCTTTTTTCCCATTATAAACTTTTACAACATTAAGTCCAGAATAAACTTCTTCAATATGACCATTTAAATTACCAAGTTCAGTTTGTTTCATGGTAAAGTATTTTTGACTTTTTGCAAGTACAGAAAACATAAACATAAATCCTAATAAACTTGATACAATTGCTGTTATAGCCATTATATAATTTGTATAAAACATCATAATAATTGTACCTAAAAATAATGTTATAGAACTTACTAATGTTCCTAATGATTGATTCATTGTTTGAGCAATTGTATCAACATCATTTGTAACTCTCGATAATATATCTCCTGATTGATGTTTATCAAAATATTTAAGTGGCATCTTATTTATCTTATTTGATATATTGCTTCTTAACTTTTTAGCAAATTTATTTGAAACTGTTGCCATTATTAAAGATTGAACAAATGTAAATATTGCACTAAGAATATAAAATGATGAAAGTAATATACCTATCTTCTTTATTTTTTTCATATTCATTGTTGGTTCTACTACTTTTTTTATACTTTTATGCATTTTATCAATTGATGAATATAACTCTTTTGATGAAGACTTTTTATCCATCTTACTTGATATACTTAAAAATTTTTCTTGATCTAACTCTGATATAGTTTCATTATCAACTTTAAAAGGTTTAAATATTATCTTTGCTATAGAATTTGGAAAAGAAATATTTTCTTTATTATTAATATTCTTTAAAAATTCTTTTTTATCGCTCTTTGTTATAGTTATATCATTATATTTAGAATCTTCTAATAATACATTTAATACATCATCAGATAAATTTGAAATATTTTTTTGCATATTATCTTTATCAGACAATATATTTTTAAACTTTTCTTTATCAGAATCTGATATATCAGTGGAAGTCATAACTTTTAACACAGAATTTTCATCTATATTTATAATATATGGCATAACCTTTCCTAAATTTTCTTCAGTTAGGCTATTTGTAACATTTTTAGTTATTAATTTAAAATTCTTTGTATCTATTACAAGTCCTTTACTTATTTCATTTGTTAAACTTGATAATTTATCTGGCGCTAATATTGATAAAATACTTCCAGCACAAGCTAAAATAAATGCAACTAATATTAAAGATTTGAATCCATCAAGTTCATTAAATAATCTTTTTATAGAACCTTTAAAATCTTTTGCTTTTTCTATCTGTATATTTGGTCCATGATTCATTTTTTTAGGAGTATTTTCTTTTCTATTCATTTTCAAGTTCCTCCTTTGACAATTGTGATAAAGCTATTTGCTTATAAACTTCACAATTTTTAAGTAATTCTTTATGTGTTCCCATTCCAACACACTCACCATTATCAAGTACAATAATCTTATCTGCATTCATTATAGTACCTATTCTTTGCGCTACAATCAATGTAGTAGCATTCTTTGTATATTTTTTTAATTCTTTTCTTAATACTGAATCAGTCTTGTAGTCAAGAGCAGAAAAAGAATCATCAAATATATATATTTCTGGATTACGCGCAATTGCTCTTGCGATTGCAAGTCTTTGTTTTTGTCCACCTGATATATTACTTCCACCTTGTGAAATATGTGAACTATATTTATTATCCATTTTAAGAACAAATTCTGTTCCTTGAGCAACTTCTATTGCCTCTTTTATTGTCTTTTCACTTTTTTTACCTTTACCATTATCGCCATAAGAAACATTATAATTAACAGTTCCATCAAACATAACGGCCTTTTGTGGAACACAACCTAATTTGTTATATAAACTTTCAAATTTATAATCCTTTACATTTATTCCATCAACTAATATCTCACCATCAGTCGCATCATAAAATCTTGGGATTAAATTTATTAAAGTTGATTTTCCCGAACCAGTTGATCCAATAAATGCAACTACCTCTCCCTTTTCTGCTTTAAATGAAATATTATTTATTAAATATTCTTCAGCATCTGGATATTTAAATGATACATTTTTAAATTCAACAGTTCCAACTTCATCAGTTTTAGGATTATCTAAAGTGCCATCTTTTACACTTATATCTGTATCTAATACTTCATTAATACGTTTTGCTGAAACTGATGCCCTTGGAAGCATCATAAATATCATCGCAAGCATTAAAAATGACATTATAACTTGCATTGCATAAGATGAAAATACAACCATATCTCCAAATAAAGATAACTTATCAACTAATAAAGAATCTTTTATTAAATAAGCACCTACAAAATAAATAGATAGTGTTAAAAAATTCATAACTAAATACATTGTTGGTGACATTATAGAAAATGTTCTTTGGTTAAATAGTTGTTGATTTGTAAGTTTGTTATTTACATCTTCAAACTTATCTTCTTGATATTTTTCTGCATTAAAAGCTCTAACCACTCTTATACCTGTTAAATTTTCTCTAGTAACACTATTTAATTTATCAGTAAGTTTTTGAACAACTTTAAACTTAGGTATAACTATTAAAGTTAATATTCCTATTACTGTTAATAATATTAGTACTGCAACTCCTGTAATAACACTCCATTCGAAATTTTTATTAACTATTTTAGAAACTGCCCAAACTGCTGTTATTGGGGCCTTAATCATTAATTGAAGTCCCATAGCTATAAGCATTTCTATTTGTGTTATATCATTTGTAGTCCTAGTAATTAAACTACTACATGAAAAATTCTTAACTTCACTTGTACTTAAATCTTCAACTTTGTTAAATAATTTTTTTCTTGTTTTCATAGAAAAAACAGAAGAAAGTTTTGCAGCTAAATATCCAACAAAAACTGATGAAATTAAACTTCCAAAAGCACATAAAAGCATATATCCACCATTCATCAATATATCCTTCATTTTACTTCCTTCAGTTTGAACTAAAACAGTTATCTCAGACATATAATCTGGCATCTTTAATTCTAACCAAACTTGAATAACAATTAAAATTAAAGATAATAATATTACACCATAATCTTTTTTATTAAAATTTTTAAATAACTTTAACATATTATCATCCTTTCATTACATAGTTACCTATAATTTTTCAACATTATTTTTTATCTTATCTATAACAGAAAAAAAGACATCTAATTCTTCATTTGAAATACCACACTTAATTTTATTTTCAAAATCAATTGTTTTTCCCTTTAAAAAATTAACCTTTGATAAGCATCTATCAGTTAATTTTATCTCTTTACTTCTTGCATCAACCTTTGAATTAACTCTTATAATAATATTGTTCTTCTCCATTGTTTGCAAAATACCAGAAATAGTAGATCTTCTTAAATTTAAATATTTTTCTACATCCCTTTGATAGACTGTATTACTATTATTCTCCATAATATATTCTATTATTTTTACCTGTATTGGTGTTATAATACATTCACTTTTTAATGGCTTATGAACATTTATTATTTTTCTTTCTATCATATTATTTAAGTTTTTTATTTCATACCCTATTAACTTTTTCATAACATCCCTCTATTTTGTTAGGTAACTAACAAAAACAATTATACCACTTATATATCTTAAGTCAAGAAAAAATAGACACTTTTTAAAGTGCCTATTAAAATATTATTTTATTTCTTCTATTTTCATAAAGTTTGTAACTTTGTCTCCTGTATTAGGGAAACCTCCAGTTATAATTACTTTATCTCCTTGTTTTAAATCCATAAATTCTTTTGCTTTTTCAAGACCAATTGAAACTACTTCATCAGTAGATGTATACTCAGGAACAACAACTGGATATACTCCCCAATTAAGAACTAATCTTCTTGCGATTTTTTCATTTGGTACTGGTGCTAAAATAAATGCATCTGGTTTTAAATTACTAATTTTTTGTGCTGTAAATCCACTCATTGTAGATGCAACTATTAATTTAACATCTAAATCATCAGCTGCTTTTGTAACACCTTGAGCAATTATATCGTGTACATCATGTGTAGTTTCCACATTATATCTTGTAGCATATTCATTATAATGTTTTTCTGCAACTCCACAAATTTCTCCTAAATATTGAGAAGCTAAATCTGGATGAGCACCAATTGTAGTTTCATCACTTAACCATACAGCATCTGCTCCATCAAATACAGCTGTTGAAACATCTGTTAATTCAGCCTTTGTAGGTCTTGAATTTTTACACATACTCTTAAGCATTTCAGTAGCTACAATACAAATTTTTCCTTTTTCACGACATTTTCTTAAAATTTCTTTTTGTAAAACTGGTACTTCTATAAATGGTACTTCAACACTTAAGTCACCTCTAGCTACTATAATACCATCTGTTTCATCTATAATTTCATCTATATTTTCAATTGCTTTTGCAGTTTCAATTTTAGATAAAATTTGCATATCTGGTTTACCATATTTTTCAAGTAATTTTCTAGCTGCTCTTACATCATCAGCACTTGAAACAAATGATATTCCAAGATAATCTCCATCATGTTCACAAGCATATTTAATATCAGCTTCATCTGCTTCTGATATAAATGGTATATTTAAGTCTACACCTGGAATATTAGTTCCACGTCTACTTATTAAATTTGCACTATCTAATATTTTACAAGTAACTCCATCTTCTTCAACTGAAATAACTTCAAGTCTTACAAATCCATCATTTAATAATATCATTGTTCCAACTTTTAAATTATCAATTACTTGAGGAAAATTAAAACTAATTCTTTCCTTGTTACCTATAACTGATTCTCTAACAATTCTAATAGTATTTCCTTCAACAAATTCAATTTCATTGTTTTCAAATTCACAAGTTCTTAAATCTGGTCCTTTTGTATCAAATAAAATTGCTACATTCTTACCTAATTCTTTTCTTGCTCTTATTGCTAATTCTTCATCAATTCTTCTTTCTTCATCAGTAGCATGAGAAAAATTAACACGAACAACATTCATTCCATTTTCTACTAATTTTTTAAATACTTCCCAGTCTTGTGTTGCTGGTCCTATTCCACAAATCATTTTTGTCTTTTGCATTTTATTCACTCCTCTTTCGACTAAATTATTATATAACAAAATAAGTAAAAATGTAAATAGAATAACAAAAAATGTTAATTTTAATGTAAAAAAAGTAAGTTAATTGCTTACTCTTTTGGATTATACACTTTTACCATTGTATCACTTTTTATATCAACATCTTCTCCCATTTTACTCTTTAATTCTTTTAAATCACTTTTAAAATCTTTTAATGGTAATATATTATTAATATTTTCATCATGATATACCTTTTGTATTTTCAATAACTCAATCATCTTTATTTGTTCTTCCATTGTTCTGTTTTTTAAAATTTCTGAATCTATTATTATTTCATAAACATTCTTATTATAATCACTATTCTTTAAAACTTCTATTAGTTTTATTTGGTCTTCTATCGTTCTATTTTCTAATACATTTGAAGATACTGCTACTCTCCATACTCTATCTTCAAAATCACATTCTTTTAATACTTCAATTAGTTTTATTTGTTCTTCTATCGTTCTATTTTCTAATACATTTGAAGATACTGCTACTCTCCATACTCTATCTTCAAAATCACATTCTTTTAATACTTCAATTAGTTTTATTTGTTCTTCTATCGTTCTATTTTTTAATAATTGTAAATCTACTATTATTTCATAAACATCATAGTTATAATCGCTATTCTTTAAAACTTCTATTAATCTTATTTGATCTTCTACTGTTCTATTTTTTAATACATAAGGATTTGTTATTATTTCATAAACATCTTCATTATAATCATTTTCTTTTAAAACTTCTATTAATCTTATTTGATCTTCTACTGTTCTATTTTTTAATACATAAGGATTTGTTATTATATTATATATATTATATACATTATAGTTATAATTACTGTCTTTTAAAACTTCTATTAATCTTATTTGTTCTTCTACTGTTCTTGTTTTTAATACATTTTCATTAATAACTAAATCAATCGCATATTCATTAAAATCACATTCTTCTAATGCATTAACAATTTCTTTTGTTTCTAAAAAATTCATTCCATCTAAAACTTCTATAACCTTTTTTTGTATATTAACATCACTTATTTTATTTGATAAGTATTCCATCATTTCTATTTTCATATATAATCCTCACCTAACATATTATTATACATAAAAACGCCTTCAAGTAAAGATTTTTTTATTTTCATATCAGAATTATAATTACATATATTTTATTAGAGGTGGACATGTGTTTGTTAAAGATATTCATTTAAAAATTAGATTATTTTTTGTAATAGTAATTATGTTGTTTGTAATAGTATTATTAAAAGTTTTATATATACAAGTAATTGAATATAAAAAACTTACAACTCTCTCAAATGATTTATGGAGTAGAAACTTACCTATTGAAGGAAATAGAGGTATTATTTACGACAGAAATTTAACTGTTCTTGCGAATAATGTTACAACTACAAGTTTAGTTTTAATACCAAATCAAATAAAGGATAAAAAAACTGCAACAAAGAAACTTGCTGAAATATTAAATATTGATGAAGAAGAAATGAGTAAACACGTAAATAAAAAGACATCTATAGAAAGAGTACATCCAGAAGGAAGAAGATTACCTTTTGAAGTTGCAGATAAGATAAATGCTTTAAAAATAGATGGAGTTTATTTAGTAAAAGAATCAAAAAGAAATTATGTTTATGACAAAAACCTATCACATGTTTTAGGATATGTAGGAATAGACAATCAAGGATTATCAGGACTTGAATTACAATATAATAAATATTTGACAGGTGCTTATGGATCTATAAAATATTTTTCAGACGCTAAGGGTAATAAATTAAAACTAAATGAAATATATGAAGAACCAGCTGATGGAATTAATATAGAGTTAACAATAAATAATGATATACAATTATCTGTTGAAAGAGAACTTGATAATGTAGTTACTAAATATAATCCTGAACATGCACTTGCGATTGCGATGGATCCTAACTCTGGTGAAATACTAGCGATGAGTTCAAGACCTAATTTTGATCCTGCGAATTATCAAAAATACTCATTAGAAGAAATTAATAGGAATTTACCTATTTGGATGAATTATGAACCAGGATCAACATTCAAAATAATTACTCTTGCATCATCTTTAGAAGAAAATCTTGTTAATTTAACTGAAGAACATTTTTATGATGGTGGTAGTGTAAGAGTTGCGAATGCAAAAATAAAATGTTGGAAAAGTGGTGGTCATGGATCTCAAACTTTTCTTCAAGTTGTTGAAAATTCATGTAACCCTGGATTTGTTGCATTAGGTCAAAGACTTGGAAAAGAAAAATTATTTAGTTATATAAATAAATTTGGATTTGGTAAAAAAACTGGAATAGATTTAAATGGTGAAGCAACAGGTATTTTATTTGATTTAGATAAAGTTGGACCAGTTGAGTTAGCAACAACAGCTTTTGGTATTGGTGTCCTATATTTGATAAATAAAAAAACTAATTTAAAGTTTGCTTATAATAAACAAAATCATTAAATTAGTTGCATAATCAAGTTTAAATTTAAATTTTTGACTAAATTCATATGTCGCTACTACTTTATCAACTATACTAACAAGCCAACTTTCACTATATTTAGGTAAAGTCTTATATAAAGGAAACATATGAGATTCTATTATATTTTTTTCTTTTTCTGTTATTGAAAAGTATTTTAGTGAATTTTCAACCGCAAATTTAGGATGAACAAATGTTGATACTAATCTATCTTTTTTTGTTCTATCATCTTCACTAAAAAAGAAATCATGAAGCAATCCTGCTCTTGAAACTAATACATAATCAAGACCTATCTTTTTAGCAAGAACATATGAATAATATGAAACTCTAAGTGAATGATCATATCTAGTCATACCATGATGTTCAATATTTTTTAATTTTTTAAATTCTTCGTTATTAAGTATATCATAAACAATTTGATTATATTCTCCATCTAAATAACACACAATCCTAACACCCTCTTTGTGCGAGTTTAATTATAGCATATATAATTATTAAAGTAAATTTACACTTGATAGTAAATTTACAAAAAAAAGAAATAATTTCTTATTTCTTTAATATATATCTATACATATATTTTTCAGTAACAATTATAAACCAAGATTCTTTATTTTCTTCTATTTCATAATATAATATTGGTGACTTAATCTCTTCTTCTATATCAACCATATCATCAAATGTTTTAATATCCAAAGTAATTAAATTATCAAAATTAAGTGGTGTTGTTACTTCAACTATTATTTCACTATAATTTTTCATTATTTTATTTAGTTGTTTTAAATAATAACTTTTATGTGAAGTAAATAATTTTGGAATTAACAACACAAACATTATTATTGTAATTGTAAGCATAGTATATCCTGTTCTAATAGTTACAGGATCTTCAATTATAGTATCATCTTTTGATAACTTTTTACTAGTTGCTTTTGTATAATTAGGCGTAATTTTTATAGTACTAGAATTAAGTGGTATATTTATTTCAAGTACATCTGTATCTTTTACATCTGATTTTGTATTAATTATATTACTATCATATTTTACTGTTAATTTTACATTTAAATATGCATCTATCGCAAGTTTAAATCTTGTTTTAAAATCATTAACTATATTATTATATGTACCATATTTAATTTTTACATTTTGATGAATATCAAATGAAGTTGTATCTAAAACATTTTTATTTTGTTTTTCAAGTAATGTATATTTCTTTTTCCATATTTCATCTTTACCATTACTTGTATTTTCATATTCACCAATTATAGTTGCGGTTATATCATATGTATAATTTATATTTGCTTTTCCAGAACCATTAAATAAATAATCAAAATCTATATCTACATAATCTATAAGTGCACTTGTATATTGCTTATTCATTCCCAAATATTTTTCTTCATAGAAATTATTTTCAAATAAATAAACTTTATAATCTATATTTGAATTTGTTCTATAATTATATGAATCAATATTATCTTTTGATGGATTTTTTCCTTTATATACGACAAAAATTGATAAAGCAAGCAAAAAACTTAGAGTAATAAATAATACTACTCTAACCCAAGTTTTCAATATAAGTCTTTTTTTTGCACTACTTTGCTTACTCACTCATATCACCTTTACTTTATTTCTACATTAGGTTTTTCATAATTAAATATTTGATTTAACCAAACAGATGGATAACCAATGTATTTAATAGATAACTGATATACCCCTATTACCTGACTTTCACTTACAGGATTTAAATCATTAGATATATTAGCGTCACCCTTAGTTATAAAATATGTTTCACCATCTTTTATATATTTGTCTACTACTCTATGAACAACAGCCTGTCCATCCTTACTATAAATAATTATATTATACTTTTTAATATTTTTCAATTTATTATTGTCAACTTTACGATATATTACCACATCTCCCCTATAAAAAACAGGATTCATACTATTAGATAATACCGCTATAGGTTCATAAATGAATATTCCAGCCATAAATAATACAAAAATCAAGATTATAGAAAATACTGGAACATATATAAGTGGATTTTGTTTTTTTCTACCATTAGATCTAGCTCTAACAGCTTTATAATTTGATGTATATTTTAATACTAAATAAATAATAGCAGGAACAATTATACCTCTAATACCAATCATAAACCAATCAAAATTTGGTAATATTGGAACTATTAAAAATGTTACTTCCACTATAACTCTATAAATATATACAAGTTTATAAGACCCTTTTATAGTTAAATATGTATAAAGTATATTACCAAAAACAAGAGGTAACAAAGTTGATGATACATATTTAAATAATTCTTCTCTATCATTTATACTAGAAAATAGTTTAGAAAAATTTATTTCTAATAAGATAAATATAATAGTAAATAGAATAACAAAAAGTTTATTATTTTTATTTTCATTAATTACATAACTTCTTGTATATTCTATTCCCATTATAACTATTACTATTTGCCAAAAGTTTGTTAAAAATGGAATTACTTTATTTGAATATGGATTACTTGTATAACCAAAAATAAGTCCACTCATAAAGTTTATTATTAGGTAAAATAAAGTTGTTATTAAAATTGTTTTTTCGTTTTCATTTAATTTTGAAAATCTTCCATGATTATTTCCTGTTCTTATATAAATTGAAATAGAAATAATTAACCAGAAAATTGGATTTATAATCAAATTATATGTTTTTAAATCTATTAATTTATTTATAAAAATAGAAAATATTAAATATAGTAATATAACTAAATGAAATATATTAAATTTAACCCTTTTCATATTTACTCCTTAATTTACTATTATATTTGTTATATTTGGATTTTTATAATCATTAATTTCATATCCTGCTGGCATTTTAAATTGTCCATAAATTGTAACTGATTCTCCTTTATTTAACGTATAAGAATAAGTAAAGTCATTACCATCTATGCTAGTATTACCAGTCCATATTGTATATTTCATACCACTTGGCATACCTAACGTAAATTTTATTGAATTAATATTATTATCGGTATTATTTGTTATTTTTATTGTAAAATCAGCAGAATATCCATTATTTACGTCTCCCCAAGTATTAGGCATAGAATATACAAATTCAACACCATCAGTAGTTGGTGGATTAATATTTGCATTTACAGTTATTGTTGATGTAGCTGATATATTACCACTTTTTGCTGTAATTATAGCTGTTCCTTCTTTTAAAGCAGTTATTTGCCCAGAAGATGAAACAGATACAACTGAATTATCACTACTTGACCATTTAATATCTGCATCAGCATTACTTGGAGTTTTTATAACATTTAATGGTGCTGTTTCACCTACTGTCATTGTATATTCTTTAGGACTTATTTCAAGACCTGTCAAAGGAACATCTGGATCAGGCGTAATAGTTCCAGAACCATATACTTTACAACCATTAAATGTAATCCATTCAGGAAGTATTGGATTACCCGTTGTTATACCTGGAATTGTTAAATGTAGTTGTATTTTTTTATCTCCTGGTTGAAACATATAAAACCATTCCATTCCACTTACTTCTAATGTTTCTAACGTTACTATACCATCTGCATTTGGAGTTATATATTCTTCTCCATTTGATTCAAAACCATCATAAGCTTTTATTTTAGTATCAAGAGGAACCTTCATTTTTATAATAAACCCATTTATAGTTTCCCCTGTATTATTAGTAATTGTTAAATCAATTATTTCATTATCTGCCCATGTAGATGCGACTGAAAGAGAACCAACTACATTTATATCACATTTTATACTTTCATCACCAATAGTAGTTGTTCCAGATATTTTAAAATTTTGATTTAAAAGAGCATATGCTGACCCCAACATAAACACAAATATTGTCAAAACAATAAGGATTATTTTAATTTTATTATTTGAAAATTTATTTTTTAATCTTCTAACTTTTAATCTATTCAAAATACCCCTCCTAAAAAAAAGGAGTGATTAACATCACTTCACTTTTGATTTATTTTTTTGCTTGTACATATTCAAGAACGCCAGTAAATGTTTTTGTTTTTACTTCAGGAACAGTTGTTACTGTTGGGTCATATTTTGCTTCAATAACCACAGTTGTAGTATCACCAGCAGCTAAAACATCACTTTTATTTGGTTGAGATTTAACAGTATAAATAATTGCATCTGAACCATCAGCTTGTGGTGTTAAAGTAATTGAATCTAAAGATGCATCAATACTTCCTTTATTTTCTACAGTTACAGTATAAGTTGCTGTATCACCAGGCGCAATTAATTTTGCGTCAAATGTTGCAGTTGTTGCTGTAAACGTTGGTGCTGTTTTATCTTCAGCACTTCCTGTAAATGCTGATGTTATACCTGTAATTTCAACATCCCATTCACCTGCGATTGTTGCAGTACCATTAATATTTAAAGTTGTTGCAAATGCTGCATAACCTACTGACATAGCTACTACAGCAAATAGTAATGCTCCTATTAATATATTTTTTTTGTCTTTCATTTCTTGTTTCCTCCTTATTTTATAAATTAATTATAGCATAGCTTTTTTTTATTGTCACTATATTCATTAAAAGTATACATTTTTTTACATTATGCTTGTACATAATTAAAAATTATTGTTCCAATACACTTTTTTACTTCTTCATATTTATCATAACTAACTTTAACAATAGCGCTTACTTCTTCGCCTGATTTTAAAGTACTCCCTACATATAAATCAGTTATTTGAACATTTATATTATTTTCCTTAAAACTTGAATCTATACTTTTTAGTTTAGCATCTATACTTCCACTATTTTTTATCTTAATAATATACTCAATATATGATTTATTTTCAGAAAATTCAACATTAAATGTTGCTGTTTCATTTGTATGTGATGGTTCTAGTACTTCTCTTACATTACCACTAGAATTTATTTTTTTAAAATCAGTTATTTTTATATCCCATAATTTTTGATTTTCTCCTTTTGGACTTTCTATTCCAATAACTGAAGATAAATTTAAATAACCTATAGACATAGCTATTATAGAAAACATAAGAAGAATTATTATAATATTTCTTTTATCACTGAGAATTTTCATTAGCTACCTCTAATACATCTTTATATTTTTGATCAAGTATTACACTTACTTTTAATATACTTCCATCTTCATTCATTTCTACATTATAACTAGCAACATAGCCATTACCTGTTTTTTCTAGTGGTATATTTAACATATCACATAAGATTGTAACTTCTTTACTTGAATATCCTGTTATGTTTGGTATAACTCTATTATTGTTATTAGTTACTAATATTACTTTACCATTAACTGATTTACCAGAACTTGGATATTGATTTATTATTTTATCACCATCACCAATAACTTCATAAGTAATAGAATTAGCATCTAATCTTCCTTTTGCGAAGTCTATTTTTTTATTTATAAAGTTATCCATTTTATATATATTATTAGAACTTGTTCCATTATTAGATAAATTATAATATGTTTCTATATCTTGAACTAAAGATTTTATTGTTTCTTGCATTGGATTACCTTGAGCATTTTCTACAGCTATATAAAATATGTATTTTGGATTATCCTTAGGATACATTCCTTCAAAAGATTTTATAGATGCGACTGCTGATGGATAATATGATCCAGTTTTTTCATTATATACCTGTGCTGTTCCTGTTTTACCAATAATATCATATCCATCTAAATGATATCCTGCCCCTGTACCTTCTGGATTATTAACAACAGAATTCATTAATTCTTTTAATTTATCAACTGTTGTTTTCTTTATTAACTTTGTACCTTTTTGTTTCTTTGACTGATATAAAATTTCTCCAGTATTTGAATCTACTATTTTATCTACTATTGTAGGATTTAATAAATATCCATCATTTGAAATTGATGTTAAAGCTTTAATATGTTGAATTGGTGTAGTTTTTATACCTTGACCAAATGATGCATTGGCAACCTCTATGTCATATTTAAATGAAATTTCTCCAGTAGTTTCATTAGGAAGTTCAATTCCTGTTTTTGATCCAAAACCTAATTTTTTATACATTGAAAGTAATTCTTCTTTTGTAATATACTTTTGCATTAGATTTGCAACACCTATATTTGACGACTGCATATAACCATAATCATATGTTATTTCACCCCAACCATAGTTATTCCAATCTTTTATTCTATATCCACTAAGATCCATTGTTCCTGACATATATTTATCTTCGCCATTGTAATTACCTTTTTCTATAGTAGTCATATATGTATATGTTTTCATTGTTGAACCTGGTTCAAATGCGACTGACAAAAGTGGATCAAGATAACTTTGAATATTTTTTATATTAGGGTCAAAACTAGGTTTTGAAGTAGATGCAACTATTTTACCAGTTTTTGCTTCTGCTACTACTAATAATGCACTTTTTGCCTTTGAATCTTCAAAAGCTTTATTTAATGCTCTTTCTGCCATTAACTGAATATTACTATCAAGTGTCAAATAAATATTAACACCATCTAATTTATCTATTTTTATTTCCGGACTATTAATTAACTTATATCCATTAGCATCTTTTTGATATTCTAAAGAACCGTTAGTACCTGTTAACTCTTCGTTATATTTTGCTTCTATTCCCATTTCTCCAACCATTTTACCATCTTCACTAGTTTTTACATATCCTAAAGTATATGAAGCAAAATCAAGATTTGGATAATATCTTTTTGTAGAACTTATAAAATCTATTCCAGGTAATTTTAATTTTTCTATTTGTTCTTTTTGAAGTTCAGTAAGACCTTTACCACCAGGTCCAAGTTCTACTTGGTATAAACCTTTTTGATCAAGTAAATTAAATATATTTTCTTCAGTCATATTTAATATAGGAGCAAGTTTTTGAGCTGTTTTTCTTTTATCAACAACGTGTAGTGGTTTTTTTGAATTTTTACTTCTACTTTTATCTAAATACGCTATTACTGTATAAGAATCTATTGTTTGAGCAAGTGTTTCACCATTTTTATCATAAATACTTCCTCTTGTTGCATATAATGTTTGTTTTGTGGTATTTCTATTTTTAGCAAACTCCTGAAGATTAATACCATCAATATTATCTGATAAATTTAAATATATTAATCTTCCAATAATTACCAAAAAGAAAAAAAGACCAAATATGAATACAAATCTACTTATATGGATTTTACTCACTATTTTTTCTTTTTTCATTTTAGCACTTCCTCTTCTATCGCTCGTTCACAACTATTATATTACCATTATTATAAGCTAAACCTTCAGAATTTGCAACTGATTGAATATTTTCTAAAGATGCAAGTTCGTTAATTTTCATCGCCAAACTTTGATTTGTTTTATTCTGTTCTTTAACTTCTTTACTTAATCTTTCTACTTCTACATTTATTGATGAAAGAGATATTTTTGCAAAGAAACTTATTACCCAAATCATCATAAGTACACAAGCACCTATTATTTCAAATTTCTTTTCAAAGTTAATAAATTTTATTGTATTTTCCTTTTTATTCTTTTTTTTCATAATATCATCTCTTTCCTATAATTTTTCCGCTACTCTTAATATTGAGCTTCTTGATCTATTATTTTCTTCTAATTCTTTTTTACTTGGTTTATATTTACCTATTATTTTTAAAACTGGTTTATATTCATCTGGAATAATAGGTAGTCCTTTAACCATTTTATCTACTTCACTTAATTTTTTAAATTTATTTTTACATATTCTATCTTCTAGTGAATGAAATGTTATTACACATATTCTACCAGTAGGATTTAATAATTCTATTGCATCATTTAATGCTTTTTCTAAAACATCAAGTTCTTTATTTACTTCTATTCTTATAGCTTGAAAAACTTTTCTAGCCGGATGAGAATTTCTTTTATATTTTTCTGGAACATTATTTTTTATTATTTCTACAAGTTCTAAAGTTGTTTCTATTTTTTTATTTTCCCTTGCTTTTACTATCCCATTTGCAATACTTCTTGAATATTTTTCTTCCCCATACTTTGAAAATATCTCTGTAAGAGAATCAAGTGAATATTCATTTACAAGTTCATACGCACTAAATTTTTGATTTTGATTCATTCTCATATCAAGTTTAGCATCCATATGATAACTAAATCCTCTATAATCTTCATCAAGTTGTGGACTTGATACACCTAAATCAAATAAAATACCATCTACTTTATAGATACCCCTTTTATTTAATTCAGATTTTATATTAACAAAATTACTATTAATAATTTCGTAATTACCATTAATTTGATCAAGAATCTTTTTACTATAATTGATAGCTTCCCCATCTTGATCAAAGGCGAATAATTTTCCCTTTTTTATTCTTTTTAGTATTTGTGAGCTGTGTCCAGCATATCCTAACGTACAATCAACATATATTCCATCTTCTTTAATATTTAATCCATCTATAGATTCATTTAATAAAACACTAACATGCATTAAATAAGTTCTCCGCTATATCACTAAAATTATCTATATTTGTATTAAAGAATTCATCAAACTTATCATTTGACCATATTTCAAGTCTGTCATTAACACCTATTATTACACATTCTTTTTCTAAAGAAGCATAATTAATAAGTGGTGATGATATATTGATTCTACCGTTACGATCTATTTCACACTCAGTGGCCCCTGATAAAAACATACGCATGAATGTACGAGCATCTTTACTTGTAAATGGAAGTTCTTTTAATTTGTTTATTATATTATTCCAATCATTCATAGGATAAACAAATAAACAGTTTTCAAGTCCTCTTGTAACTATAAACTTTTCACCTAACTCATACCTAAATTTTGATGGAATAATTAGTCTACCTTTTTCATCAATATTATGATGAAACTCTCCCATAAACATTTTTCATCCCCCACATTCAACCACTTTTTCCCACTGGTTACCATTATTATATTATTTCCTATATTTTTTTGCAATACAAAAAAGATTATTTCTAAAAAAATTACAAAAAAAAAGAATAATTTACATTATTCTTTACATTAATCTATCTTTATATATGGTTCAAATAAATCATATCCAAAAAAATATACTAAAGTTCCTACAACAACTAAAAATAAGATTAATCCAATCTGAACCCTTTCTATTTTTTTATCACTTTCCATTTCTTTTATTCTTTTTAATTTTTCTTCTTCATTTATTTTACTTTCTTCAACTATTTCATCGATACTTATTATATCTTCTTTTTTTAAATTTTCTTCAAGCTTTTCTTCTTTTATAGGCTTTATATCTTCTATTTCCTTTACAGGTGCAAAATCATCATTATTTAAAATACTATTTATATCAATCATATTTTCTTCTTTCAAATTTTCCACCTCTATTCTTTTCCTTTATTATACACCATTTATATAAAATTAATCAATATCTCATTTGATATGTATAAATATTTTTCATTTATATATATTTTATCTCCATCATCTATCAAATATTTATCAAGCAGTAATTTTTTTATATCAAATACATCTTCTATATTTTTATTATATTTATCATAAAAAGACTTTTTATTTACCCCTTCCATCTTTCTAAGATTTAAAATCATTTCATACATCATTTTATCTTCTTCTTTTAAAATTTCTTCTTCTTTTTTATTTTCAAACATATTATATTTTACTATATTTTTTGTATTAGTATATCTCTTATTATCTATATATCCAGAAGCAGAAACTCCAAATCCATAATATTGATTATTATTCCAATATGTTAAATTATGTCTTGACTTATAACCATCTTTTGAATAATTACTTATTTCATAATGAATAAAACCATTCTTTTTTAATGTATCTGTAATTAATTTATACATTTCATAATCTAAATCTTCATCTATATTATGAACATCATCATTATAAAATTTAGTATTCTTCTCTATTATTAATGAGTAACATGATATATGATTAATATTAAGTTTTAAAAATTCATCTATATCTTTTTTTAAATCAGAAAGAGTTTCATTTTCAAATGCATACATTAAATCTACATTTATATTATCAAAATATTTTTTTACAAGGTTTATATTTTTAACTACATCTACATTTTTATTTCTATTTATTTGTTTGAGAAATTTTTTATTAAATGTTTGAATACCTATACTAATTCTATTAACTTTATTTTTTTTAAATAATTCTAATTTTTCTTTTGTAATATCTTCTATATTACATTCAATAGTAAATTCATAATCTTCTTCTAAATTAAAGTTTTTCAATATATTAAATAACTTCTTTAATTCTTTTATATTTAAAGAAGATGGTGTCCCACCACCTACATATATAGTATCTAACTTATCTTTGTTATAATTATTTTCTATTTCAAATGATAATGCATCTAAATAAGAATATACCCATTTTTCATTATATAAAAATTTGCAAAAGTCACAATATGAACATATTGTCTTACAAAATGGTATATGAATATAAGCACTTTTTACACTCATTTTTCTAAGAAAATCTTTCTAGTAATAAAGTTCCATACCATAACAACAAATGTTGCGACTAATTTTGAAATCATATAATGAATACCAAATTTACTATCCATTATCCACATAATTAATTCATTAATTATAAGACCAATTACACTTAATATTACAAATACAATGAATTGCTTTTGTTTACTATTTTTTTCTTCATCTACTTCAAAAACCCATTTTACACTTGCGACATAATTAAATATAACTGATACAGTAAAAGATATTGCGGCTGAAATTAAAGAGTATACATTAAATACTTCTGTTAAAAGAACCATTAATCCATAATCTATAACAAATGCTGCTGCTCCTACAAATCCAAATTTTAATATCTGACTTATTAATTTTTTCATTTTAACACTTCCTCTACTTTTATATAATAACATATTTAAAAAAATAAAAAAAGAAATTTATCTATTTCTAGCATCAAATTTCTTTCTTTCTTCTGTATTTAAAATTTTCTTTCTCATTCTAAAGTTTATTGGTGTAACTTCTACATATTCATCAGAATTTATATATTCAAGTGCATATTCTAATGTTATTGGTCTTGTCTTCTTAAGAACAACAGTATGATCTTTACCAGAACTTCTTGTATTTGTTAAGTTTTTACCTTTAACAACATTAACAGCAAGGTCATTTTCTCTATTGTTTTCTCCAACAATCATACCTTCATATACTTCAACACCAGGATCAACAAACATAACACCTCTATCTTCTAGAGCACCTAAAGCATACGCTGTTGTTTTACCATTTTCCATTGAAACTAATACACCAAGTTTTCTTTCTCCAACATCTGCTTCTACTTTTGGTAAATATTCTCTAAATGTATGATTTAAAATACCAAATCCCTTTGTCATTGTCATAAAATCTGTTGTAAATCCAATTAAACCTCTTGATGGAACGATATAATTAAGTCTTACTATACCTGGTAAATTAGTCATGTTTTCCATAGTTCCGCCTCTCATACCAAGAGCTTCTATTACAGGACCAACATTTTCTTCTGGAACTTCTATTTGAACATCTTCATATGGTTCACATATTTGACCATCTATTTCCTTTAATATTACTTCTGGTTTTGATACTTGAAGTTCATATCCTTCTCTTCTCATATTTTCAATTAATATTGATAAGTGAAGTTCTCCTCTACCTGATACTATCCAGCTTTCAGCATCATTAGTTTCAATTTTTAATGATACATCACTTTCTGCTTGTTTTCTAAGTCTTTCTTCAATTTTACTTGCTGTTACAAATTTACCTTCTTTTCCAACAAATGGAGATGTATTAACACCAAATGTCATTTGAAGAGTTGGTTCATCAATTCTAAGTGGAGTTAAAGCTTCCTCTTTTCCTTCTGTACAAACTGTTTCTCCAACTTCTAAATCAGGTAACCCTGCGATTGCAACTATATCTCCTGCTTCTGCTTCATTAATTTCTATTCTTTTAAGACCTAAATAACCATACATTTTTTGTATTCTAAACTTCTTTATGCTTCCATCTAATCTAACACATGATACCATTTCATTTAATTTCATCTTACCACGAGTTATTCTACCAATACCTATTCTACCTACATAGTCATTATAATCAAGTAATGCTGGTTGGAATTGTAGTGGACTTGTTATATCTTCTATAGGTTCTGGAATATTATCTATAATCAAATTAAATAATGGATCCATAGTATGCTGTTGAGTAGATAAATCAGATTCTAAACTAGATGTACCATTAATTGCAGAAGTATAAACTACTGGGAATTCTAATTGTTCTTCATCAGCACCAAGTTCTATAAATAAATCAAGTAATTCATCTATAACACCTTCAGGTCTTGCTGTTGGTTTATCTATTTTATTTATTACAACTATTGGTTTTAGCCCTGCTTCTAATGCTTTTTTAAGTACAAACTTAGTTTGTGGCATTGTTCCTTCATAAGCATCAACAACAAGTAATACACCATCTACCATATGCATTATACGTTCTACTTCTCCACCAAAATCAGCATGTCCAGGTGTATCTAATATATTTATTCTATAATCTTTATAATTAATAGCTGTTGGTTTAGCAAGTATTGTTATACCTCTTTCTCTTTCTATATCATTTGAATCCATTACTCTTTCAGATACTTCTTCATTGTCTCTAAAAGTTCCTGATTGTTTTAATAATTGATCTACAAGTGTTGTTTTACCATGGTCAACGTGCGCAATTATTGCTATATTTCTTTTTTTCATATTTTTCACTCCTCGTTTTTTAGCCTTTGATATTATAACACATTTTACGTAAAAAACAAATATTATTTTATTTTTCAGTGTAAATGAAAAAAGTATCAAACGATACTTATGCTTTTGCTTGCTTACTAAGTGCATCTTTTGCAGCTTGTTGTTCTGCTTCTTTTTTAGAAGTTGCACTTCCCTTTCCGAGAATCACACCATCAACTTTTACAACCACTGTAAATATTCTATTATGTGCTGGACCTTCTTCATCTACTACTACATACTCTGTACTTTTTTTATCAGTTTGTACTAATTCTTGAAGTAAAGATTTATAATCATTTAAAAATAAATTAACTCCATCTTCTATATATGGAATAACTACGTCATAAACTATTTCTTTAGCTTTTTCAAGTCCATAAATTAAATACGTTGCAGCTAAGAATGCTTCAAATATATCTGCAACTACAGCTTTTCTATATCTACCACCTGTTGCTTCTTCACCCTTACCTAATCTTAATTTTTCATTTAATCCTAGTTTAGTAGAATATTCATAAAGAGCATTTTCACATACATAACTTGCTCTTAATTTAGTCATTTCTCCTTCACTAAAATGATTATTTACATATAAATATTCACTAACTATAAAATCAAGTATTTTATCACCTAAAAATTCTAATCTTTCATAATCTTCACCTTTTTTTGTTTCATTAACATAAGATGAATGAGTAAATGCTCTAACCAATAAAGGTTCTTTAAAATCTATATCATATTTTTTTTCTAAATCCATATAAATCACCAAAGAAATTATAGCACAAATGTTAATAAAATTAAAGTTATAATAATTACATCTATTCTAAATTAAAAATTTATGGTAAAATTATAAAGGTGATAAATAATGAAACATCTCATGATATTTTTAATAAATATTTATCAAAGAATTCCTGGAAATTTTCATAATTCATGTAGATTTTATCCAACATGTTCTGAATACTCAAAACAAGCATATATGAAATATGGATTTTTTAAAGGAACTAAATTAACTATAAAAAGAATATTAAAATGTAATCCATTCGGTAAAATTGGATATGATCCTTTAGAATGTGATTGTGGGAGGAAAAATGAAAAAGAAAATTAAATTATTAAGTATTGCTTTACTTATATTCATATGTTCTGGATGCGAAGGAATAAATAAAGATTCAATGGATGATATAACAGTTTATACAAGTTTATACCCTATTCAATACACTACTGAAGCTTTATATAAAGGAAATGCTAAAGTTAACAGTATGTATCCTGCTGGTAGTAATCCTTATGAATACAAATTTACAAAAAAACAAATTAGTGATTATGGACAAAGTGATTTAATTGTATATAATGGTCTTACAAATGAAAAAGATTATATTGTAGATATGATTAATAAAAATAAAAATTTAAAAATTATAGATGCCACTGCAAGAATTGAATATACATATGATGTTGATGAAATTTGGATGAATCCATCAAATGTATTGACAATCGCACAAAATGTTAAATCAGGATTAAAAGAATATATTACAAGTACTTATCTAAAAAAAGAAATTGATGAAAATTATGAAAAATTAAAATTAGACTTATCAAGATTAGATGCTGATATAAAAGAAGATATAGAAAATGCAAAATATAAAGGTATTGTTGTTACTAGTGATAGTTTTAAATTTTTAGAAAAATATGGTCTTAGTGTATATTCACTTGATGATGAAACTCTTACTGATAAAACATATAATGATATAATAAAATTAATTGAATCAGGAAATATAAAATATATTTATACACCAAACAATATAAAAACAGATAATAAATATATAGAAAATATTAAAAAGGCATATCCAAGTATACAAATAGTTGAATTAAATACATTAAATAATATTAGTGATGATGATAAAAAGAACGGTAAAAATTATATTACAATAATGAATGAAAATAGAGATAAAATAAAAAAAGAGCTATATAAATAGCCTTTTTTTTAACCTATAAAATATAATAATATCATTCCTATTACAGATAAAGTATTTTGAAGAAAATGAAAATACATATTAGTACAAATATTATTAGTTTTATAATAAAGTGATGCTAAGAAACATCCTAAAGTACCATAAACGAAAATATATAGTAATTCGGAATATGATTGAAAATCATCTATAACATGTATTATTCCAAATGTATATCCACTTATTAAAATAAATAACCACTTATTTTTTAAGAATTTTCTAAATACTCCTCTAAACATTAATTCTTCTGCAATTGGAGCGTAAAACATAGATAATATTGCTACAAGTATTGGCATTTTTTTAAATAACAATTCTAACGACTCTTGATTAGTCGCATTATCTATTCCTGTTGTGATACTTATTATTAAATTAATTATTACAATTATTAATAAAGCTTTTCCCCATGTTTTTAAAACTAATATATTATATTCTTTAAAATACTCTTTAAACACCTTAAAATCCCTTAAAAGTTGTTTTCTAAATACAAATATCATTATAATTAATATTGATAAATATACCGTAATAAAACCTATAATTCCCTTTAAATAATCTGATAATACAAATAAAATAAATAAGCATATAATAAGTGCTAGTAAATAAATATATTTATTATAACCTTTTACATCTTCTAATTTTGGTAATTCTCTCTTTTCTTTTTTTACTCCATCTAAATCATTATAAGATATAAACCCTAAAACTCCAGATATAATATCTAAAATAAAAAATATTATAGATATAAACATTATCATTTTTCTATGTTCATTTAAAGATAATTTACTACAGGAAAGAATAAAGAAATATACTATACCAAATATTGATAAAATTAATAAAATAATATTACTTATATTTTCTATTACATTACTTGTTATAAATTGATTTTTATAAATTGCATAGCCATTTATAATGATAATATAAATAAGTGCGATTAATGCAGAATAAAATAATCTCTTTTTTGTTTTTTCCATACATCCTCCTTATCTTAATTATACACTATTTTATAATTGTTTCAACTAAAATTACATCTTCTCCTATCTTATTTATTTGATTCCATTTTATTTCTATTTCTTCACCACTAGAAAAGAATTTAGATACTCTTTTTCTTTCAACTATTAAAGAATCTATTTTACCAGTTTCATTATCTACTTTAACATCTATAATATTACCTATTTTTATTCCTGTAACTAAATTAATAACATCCATATCTTGAATTTCTGATAATCTCATTAAAACACCTCACTCTATTTTATTCAAAGATAAAAAAAATATTTAGAATAAAATCTAAATACTTTTTATTTAACATATACTAACTTTTTATACTCTTCATTTATTTTCTTTTGTGTATTATCAGATACATTATTTGATTTTAATAAATTATATGTCTTTAATGAATTAGAATAATTCATACAAAAATCCTTTATATAATCATCATCTAATATTAATTCACTTGATTTTACTTGATTCTTACTTTCTAAAACACTTAAAGCTTTTTGATACATCTCTCTTTGTTTAACAATTCTTGAAATTTGCATATTAACTTCTCTTTTATTATTTGAAGTTGCTTTTGATTCCATCAATTTCTTTTCAGTTTCTAAAAGATTTTTTATAAAATAAATTAAAACTTCAATATATTGATCTACCTCTTTTGAAGATATAACATCTATTTTATGCTTAAAAATTTTATATTTTGCATATTCTTTAGGACTTTTTGGTAAATATACAGAAAGATAGTGATCAATTAATGACAAAGAAACATCATATTTTTGAGAAATTTCCTCTTTTGTATTTCCATTCATTAACATTTCTGAAAATTCTTTGGCCATTTTTACTCTTTCTTCTAATGAAACATTATTTTTATTTAATTTGTATAAATTTATGGAACTTGGTTTTTTATCTTTAACTACATATTTTTCTTGCTTTATATTACCTATCTTAGCAAATTCTTTTGAAGTTTCTTCATCAATTATATTATGTTTTAAATTATATTTATGTTTAATTATTATTGTTGAAGCCTTACCAAAAGTAAAGTTATATTCTCTTAATCTTTCTAATACATTTTTTAATGTAAAACTATCCCTTATACTAAAAGGTTTTAATAAAGATAATATTTCATCATATGATTTTTCTTTATTAGATATAATCTTTACACCTATATCATAACATTTTTGTTCATCATATGCACCTCTATCAACAAAACTTGGATTTTTTATTATTGTTGCTCTGTTTATTTCTTTCATTTTACTTCACTCCTTTTGCAAACTCTTTTTCATCATATATTTTAATGCATTCTTCATTATTATTTATGTCATTATATATAATATTAACATTTTCTGCCCAATTAGATCCATCAGGACAATATATACTTTGCATTTTATCTGGTGTATCTAATCCTTTATCTATATAATATTCTTTTAATGTTAAAACATGAGATATTATACCTTGTTCTATATTATCATATTTATAAAAATCTCCATTACCTCTAAGAGACCCAGGATTATTATAAGCTTTTACCATATCACTTTCATAATATCCAGATTCAAAACATTCAATTGCAAATACTAAATTACTATCTATATCAAATAAATCTGAATAATATTTTACAATTTCTCTTATACTTAAATCTTTTGTATATCTAAGTTCTTCTAATTGTCCCTTTTCTATACCATAATCATCGGGATTACGTTTAATATCTTTTACAATTTTTAGAGCCATTATTTCTATTTCTTTATCGGTTTTGTTAATAATATCATCAGAAATAATATTAGTATTATCACCAATTATATATTCAACTTTATATGAATTTAAATTATATATAGTAGAATATCTATCTACATAACTAAAAAGTGTATTATATTTCATTTCTAATTTTTTATTACTATTATATTCTTCTTTTACATCTTCTAAAACATCTCTTGCTTTTTCTGAAGTAGATTTTAAAGAATTAAAACTTGGCATATCTACCATAACATTTTCTGCATATACTTTATTTGTTCCCGCTAAAGATAATAATAAGCTTGTTGTAATAAAAAAAGTACCAAATGTTAATTTTCTTTTAATACCATTTAAATTATTAATTTTTACATTATTAAAACTCTTACTTTCAAACATAAAAACCCCCCTTTTTCACAAACGTCACATATTCTATCACATCACTTAAGTATAGTCAAATTTTCAAAAAGCATATAAAAAACCGATGATTTATTTCATCGGTAAATAAATTATAATTTTTATCTAGTTAATTTTTTGACATGATTTATTGCATTTTTTTCTATTCTAGAAACCTGCGCTTGACTAATTCCAAGCTCATCACTTATTTCCATTTGGGTTTTTCCTTGTATATATCTTTGAAGTAATATATATTTTTCTTTATCTTTTAAATTATCAATCGCATTTTCAAGCATTAATTTATTATTCCAATTATTACTTGATTCATTAGGATTAACAATTTGATCAAGTAAATAAATTGTTTCACCACCATCATTATAAATTGGTTCAAATATGCTTACAGTTCCTTTTGTTGCTTCTAGTGCACATATTATATCTATTTCATCTATTTCAAGTATTTTTGATATTTCTTCAATTGTTGGTTCCTTACCTGTAGACATAATAATTTCTTCTTTTAATTTTAACGTTTTATATGCTATATCCTTAACACTTCTGGATATTCTTATAGTACTATTATCTCTTAAATATCTTCTTATTTCTCCTATTATCATTGGAACAGCATATGTAGAAAATTTTACATTATATGATAAATCAAAATTATCAATAGCTTTTACAAGTCCTATTGAACCTACTTGAAATAAATCATCCATATTATCTACTCTATTGGTAAATTTTTGTAAAATACTAAGTATTAATCTTAGATTTCCTTCAACAAGTTTTTTTCTAGCTAACTCATCACCATCATTTTTCTTTTTAAATAATTCTACCATTTCTTCATTAGTTAAAACATCTATTTTTGATGTATCTATACCCGTAATATCAACTTTATATTTTGCCATAAAAAATCTCCCTTCAACTACATATTGAGTCAAAAGGAAATTTTTATACAAAATTATTGTATTACATTTATAATATTACTTATTTTTTTTATAATTTTCTTTTCTATTCTAGATATATATGACTGTGAAATACCTAAAAGTTCTGCGACATCTTTTTGAGTATACTCTTCATTACCTTTAAGTCCATATCTTAATATCATAATTTGTTTATCTCTATCTTTTAGTTTATCTATTTCTTTTAACATAATACTTTTTATGTCATTTTCTTCTAAATCTTTTGTTACAATATCCGAATCTGTCCCAAGTATATCTTCTAAATGAAGTTCATTACCCTCGGCATCAAAACTAAGTGATTCATCTAGTGATACATCTGCATTTCTTTTTTTATTTTTTCTTAAATACATTAAAATTTCATTATCGATACATCTTGAAGCATAAGTCGCAAGTTTTATATTCTTATCATTTTTATATGTGTTTATACCTTTTATTAATCCAATTGTTCCTATAGAAACTAAATCTTCTAAATCTATTTTTGTATTTTCATATTTTTTTGATAAATATACAACTAATCTTAAATTATGCTCTATAAGTTTATCTTTCGCACTCATATCACCATTTTGAAATAATGTTACATATTTTTCTTCTTCTTCTTTACTTAATGGTTCTGGAAGTATATCAGTACTTCCTACAAAAAATAATTCATTATATTTATAAAATAATTTTCCAAGTAACTTCTTTAATTTTTTTAACATTTTTTATCCCTCCAATAACCTTTCATTTAATATACAATTAACTCCATCAATTTTTATTTCATCACTAAGCGCAATTAAATATTTTCTATTATGACTCACACCATTTATATTTATTTTATCTGCCTTTATACATTTTAATATTCCATTTGAATTAACTGTATGATATGGTACATATAATACCTTTTTATTAGTAATATCTATAAATTTCTTATCAACTAATATAATAGGATATTTTTTATATGGATCTATTAATTTATTTCCTGTATCTAAGAATGCTGTTAAAGAAATATTTTTATTATCTAAATTTATGCCTATATTGTAATAATTATTATAATTATTTTTTAAATCTTTTACTTGTTTTACATATAAATATATAATTATAGGTGATAAAATTAATGCAACTATAAAATTAATACTAATACCTTTATTAATAAAAATTAAGCCTTCATTTTTATAAGAAAAAGTTATATTTATAAAATATAAAAAACCTCCTAATATAATGCTTACTGTATATAAATAATATATATTTTTTATTAAATATTTCATACTTTTATATCCAAATGATATAAAAATCATTAATAAACTAATAAGAAATTTAAGAAAAAAAAGTTCAACTGAATTTATTTTAAGAAACATAAAAAATATAGATAAACTACCAAACAAACTACCTAAAAATATTTTATATATTTTTTCTTTTCTTTTTAATATTATAGAAGTTGCTAAAAGTAAAATAAAATCAAATGTAAAATTCATAAACAAAATAACATCTAAATAAACTTTAATTTTAATCACCACCTTATAAATACATTATAAAAAAACGACATCATAAATAATGTCGTTTTATAATTAAAATAAAAATTTTTAACTAATCTTTTAAATCCATTAATTCTTGGTTCAAGAAATTTAATTTATTAGAGATTTTATCATTTTCTGCCTTTTCTAATTTATAAAAACCTTTTCTAAACATTAATTCAAATACATTTCTTTGCATATCTGAATATTTTAAAAACATTTCTTTATATTCATTATATAATTTTTCATTACTTGCTTCTGTTAATGCAACAGAATAATTTTTTACCATTTCTTTTAAAGTAGAAAGTAAAGAATTAATATAATCTTGATCATTTAAATTCATTCCTTTAGGAACTTGAATTTTAGGATTAGAAATTTCATTATTATTCATCAAAATTACCTCCCAATATATTTAAAACTTTTTTCATTGAATCATAAAATAAATTTGATGATTCTTCTAAAATATCTTTTATTTCAGAATCAATAACATTTTTAAAACTATTTATAGAACATTTATATGCTCCATAATTCCAATTAAACATATCACTCAGATAATCTAAGTCTTTTCCACTAATAATATCAGGTACAACTTCATAATTTATATTCATTTTTATCCCTCCATATTTATATTGAACAAAATAAAAGAAAAAATACTTGCATTTCTACAAGTATTTTTCATTTTGCCTTTTTGCAATTATTAATAGTGATAAAATCACACTTATTAAGCTTATTAAAATTCCAAATCTTATAACAGTTTGTCCTGTTCTTATACTAGTTATTATTTCAGCAGTTGATAAACTTAATATTTTATTAGTATCTAAACTAAAGTTTTCTTTTATGTTACTACTTAATGTACCTTCATCTGATATTTCAAAAGAAATTTCTTTTCCAGAACTTGATACTAATTTATATGAACCACTAGTAATATTATTTAAATATATTCTACCATTAATTGTTGTCATTAATGTATTTGTTTTATTTGATGAAATATTATATCTTCCAACTTCATCACTTACTTCCTCTACATCAATTTTTTCATATTTTCCATTAACAAGAGATTCTAAAGTATAATCTTCAACTGAACTTAATATACTTCCGTCATCCATTTGATAAACAATTATATTTTTACTTATATTATTATCTTCTATATTTAATAACGTTTTTATTGTTCCTAGTATTCCTCCTGATGTATCTTCATCTTTTACATTTACTGTTCCATTATTTGTTATTGTATAATTTCCTTTTGTTATTTTATATCCTCTATAATATAAGTTTATTATTTTTCCTTCTGGAATTACTATATCACTATTTAATATTATATTACTATAAAGTTCCATAGTAGTTTCTGTATTATCCGGTACTGCATTTATTGCTGCTTGTAAATCTATGAAGTTTATTCCATTTACTACTATTGCTCTTTCTTCTGTTCCTATTATTTCTAATATTGAACTTTCTACTTCATTTTCTGTTGTCTTTCTTATTTTGTATCCTGGTTCTGTTTCTGTTACTACTCCATAGATTGATTGATTTTGTTTTCCTTTTATTATTCCATCATAGAAGTATATTTTTCCATTTGTATTATATACTCCATAATTTGTTCCTGTTATACTTGGATCATCAAAACTTACATTTTCTTTTTCACCAATATTAAGTGTTCCTCCTGATATATCTATTCCTTTATCACTTGCATTTATTATAGTATTTTCTTTTATATTTGTTGTTCCTCCTGATTGAGATATAGCAATTGGAACGTTATCAAGAGTTACATTTGATATACTTAACGTTCCTTTGTCGTTATATAAAATTCTACTTGTTGCATTAAATGTTCCCCCTGTTATATTTACTGTTCCATTCCAAACATTAATATTATTATGATTAACACTATCATTAAATATTCCATTTGTAATATTTAATACACCATTATTATTTGTAACATCACCATTATATACTCCATCATTTATTGTTATAGAAGAATTTACATGTCTATTATATATTCTTCCATTTATAGTACCATTATCTATTGTCAAATTTGACGACTCATCATTTTCTATATCACCATTTATTACTCCACTTATTATTTTAATAGTTCCATCATAACTACTAATTGAAGTTGATTTATTAAGTTCAGCACCATTTATAATTATATTACAATTAGCTGAATTTTTAATTCCTGTAACATTTGTATTTGAATTTGTATAAAATTTACCACCTAGCAAGTTAATTAATCCTGTTGATGTATTATTAATAATTATTCCACTCAATCTTGTATTACCACCACTTGATCCATAAGATTCAATCATTCCACCATTCATTGTAATATTTCCATTTTCAATATTATTTATAACTGTTGCAGTAATAACACCTGAGTAACTACCATCTTTCTTTGTGCTTACATATCCGCTATTTATTATTAAATCACCACTATTTGTTATTGGATTAACATTTATACTTCTTAGTTCACTACCAATAATTTTTGCTCCAGATACTTTTAATGTTCCCTTATTGTCAATTAATTTAATACCATTAGACGAACCTACTATATAACCTGTTCCACTTGTTATATATCCATTTTCATCTAACGTATTTTTACTATCAATCAATTCTAATGTACCATTATTTTCAAATAATTCAGATGGTGTTGTTATTACATAACCATTTAAATCAATCTTTATATTTTTATTTTCCTCAATAACTATTGTGTTAAAACTAGTTGAATAAGTTACATTTCTAAGAATTTCTATAGTGTCATTATCGTTAGATTCATCTATAGCTTCTTTTAAATTATAGTATTCTTTATCTGTTGATTTTATTTTTGCAACAGGAAGTTTATCTAAATATTTTGTTTCAAACTCAGTTGAATCTATAGTTTCTTTTCCAACTACTGCAGCATAACCTTCTTCTACATCATTTATATTTCCACTTATTGCAGAACTACTTCCTTTTATTATTCCATCATAGAAATTTAATGTTCCTAAATTATTATATATTCCTATTGTATTTCCTTTTATATTAGGATTTTCTTTTGAAACTAATTTATTTCCTTCTGAATCTAAATCATTTGTATTACCTATATTGATAGTACCATTGTTTGATTGATAAATTCCGTAATATGATCCACTAAATGAACCACTTATTACATTAACTGTTCCTCCAGAATTTTCTATTGTTCCAACCCTTTGTCCATTATAATCTTGTGAAATGAATGTCCCAGAATTAATTATAACTGTTCCATTTTCATTAGAAATTGCTGAAAATTTAATATTGTCCATAGAAACATCTGTTAAAGATAATATTCCTTCTCCTTCATTTTTCATTCCATACATCTGTGAAGTTATATTTATTCCAGTAACATTTGTAACACCTTGATTTAATAATACACAAACTCCACCGTAGTTCCATCCGTCTCCTTCATATGTACCACCAGTTATAGTTGTTTTACCTGTACTAGTAGTACTTACTAAATATAATTTATTATATCCACTTATTGTTCCTTTTAATAAACCACCGGTTATATTTAATATTCCAGAATTTTCTACAATAGAACCTAATTCATCCTTATATAAGTTTCCGCCTGTAATATTTAAAGTTGCATTTTCATTATTTACTATCACATTAAACTTTGAATTTCTTTCGTTTGTGGTACTACTTATTGTACCACCACTAATAGTCATATTGTTATTATTTACAATTATATCCTTGTTTGTATTTTCAGTACTTATTGTTCCACTCTCATATTCAAATGTTCCATTATTTTCTAATATTTTTCCAGAAACACTGGTTATAGTACCTGATATAGTTTCATTATCTAAAGTTCTCTTACTATCTTTAAATTTTAATGTTCCATTATTTATAAATAATAATTCATTACTACTGCTTATATCATAACCATTTAAATCAAGGATTACATTTTTGTCTTCTGGAATTCTTATAGAACTAGATGTTGATAGAATTGATGCTTTTCTTAATAAATCTAATTCACATTCTTTTCCATTACATGATTCAGTTTCTAACGCTTCTTCTATACTATATGATGGATTATCTTCACCAACTACTTGAACTATCGGAAGTTTATCCAAATATATTATTTCTGTATAATCATCATCACTTGATTTTATTAATTCATAACCTTCTTCAACTTCATTCACACTTCCATTAATTGCGACTGTTTTCCCTTTAACAATTCCATCATAGAAATTTAACTTACCACCTGTTATTTCTATTGCTGTTCCATTTGATATAAAGCTAGGATTTTCTTTTGAAACAATTTTATTACCATCAGAATCCACATTATTTGTATCACCTATAGTTACTGTTCCATTTGAACTATATATTGTTGGTTTATTATTAGAATTGCCTGAATATTTACCAACAGAATTAAATTTACCAGATTTTATATTTACTGCATTATCGTTTGATGAAGAATTTTTTATTACAATAGAATCTGCTGTAATATCAACATTTTCCATATTTAATTGCCCGGTATTTAAATTTACTACAATTGTATAATTATAATAATCTGAACCATTAAGAATGTACTTACCACCATTTATATTTAATATACCTGTATTTTCCATACATTGTTTGCGATCCAGTTTTTCTGCTGTAACATTTGTTAAAGTTATATTTCCTGTATTATTAAGTATATTAAATAAATCAATAGTTGTATTTGATATATTTGCTTCTCCATTATTATTAATTAATCTAACATCATAACTAGAAGCTTTTACATTATATGTTCCTCCTGTTATTGATACATTACCAGTACTACTATTTGTTACGAGATACATAGTAATATCTGATACTTCACCTATAAAATTACCATCTGTTATCTCTAAAATACCAGAATTATTTATTAAACTATCCTTATTTTTCTTATATAATGTTCCTCCTGTTACTTTTAATGTTGCATTTTCGTTATTTAATATTGTATCAAACGCTGTACAACCACCTCTATAACAACTTTGACTACTATTTGCTGATATATTTCCACCATTTATAGACATAATACCACTATTTATAATAGCTTGATTATTTTGATTTTCAGTAATAATTGTACCACTATCAAAATCAAGAGTTCCATTATTTTCTAATATTTTACCAAAAATGTTATTTAAAGAACCTGCACCATCAATAACAACATTATTTTCACCTACAACAGTTGTACTATCTTTAATTTTAAATATTCCATTGTTTTCAAAAATTGGTGAAAGACTATATTTAGTTATTTTCTTACCATTTAAATCTAAAATACCATTTTTTGTATCAGTAATTATATTTTGATGAATTGTTCTTACATCTTTAAGTAATTCTATAGTTTTTTCTTCTGAATCAGGTAATGCTTCCACTGCAGACTTTATTGATGGATAATATGTATCATCTATTTTAGCAACATTACCAAATTTTTCTAATGTAGGTTTTTCTAACACAACATCTTCTAAGTCATTACCATTATCATTTATAAATAAATCATAACCATCCTCTGAATCTTCTATGTTAGCTTTTATTGAACTACCTTTCTTACCAGTTATTATTCCATCATAATAATTAGTTGATCCAGCGCTGCTGTATAAACTTGGATATTCTTTTGAACTAATTAATTTTGGATATTCCTTATTTGCATTACCATCTTTAGTACCTATATTTATGACTGATTTACTTTTTTTGCTGTATATAGCATTCCCAGCACTACTTCGTATAATATTATTTCCAAGAATATTTAAAGTAGTTGGGTTGTTAGTATAATTATCACTTGTATTTCCTACAATTATTGCACTTGTAGTATTTGAAAATATTTCTACTGAATCTTTTATATTAACAGTAGAATAATCTAACTCTATTCCAGCACCTTTACTTTGTGAATTTATTTTAAAAGTTCCACCAATATTTACAGTTCCACCAGGAGATTTATAATATGTGGCTTGAATTGCTGCACCTCCACATAATACTTCACCACCTGTGATATTCATTGTTCCTCTAGTGTTACTTAAACAATAAGAAGTTGATTCAAAATATCCACCATAAATATTAAATTCAGTTCCATATGATAAAACATTTGGATAACTTCTTGATTTAATTGTTCCCGAATAAAAGTTAACAATTCCTTTTTCATAATTTTTTATTCCATTTCCACTTCCATTTATATTAGAATTTTTTATATTTATAGTTGAATAAGAATAGTTATTTATTATTCCAGTATCATTATAATTTATATTTGTATTAATAATATCTACATTTGAAGATTTTATATTATTACTATTTGAACCAGTTTCAACACCAATTCTACCATTTATAACAGAGTCATTTATAGATAAATTACTGTTATTATTATATTTATATATTCCAGATCCACTTCCCGTAATTTCTATATTATTTATTGCTAAATCATTATTAGATACATGATAAATTCCATAAACCTGATCATAATTTTTCATAAATATTTTAAATCCGTCTATAGAAAAATCATCTTTTCTACTAACATTATAAATTCCATAAGAATTACTTTGATAATTTATGTTAAGTTTACCTGAACTTTTTAATAATTTTCCTGTTGGTTCATTATTTATAAGCACACTATATCTTGAATTTGTATTTATTGTTGAATTTTCTAATGCTGTAAGTGTTCCGTAATTTGTTATTGCATTTGAATAATTATTTATAGAACCACTACTTCCAGTTTTATTCAAATTAATTTCAACTGAATCTAATACTAAATTAGCATTTTCATCATTTAATATTACACTTCCTGTTGTACTTGTTATATTTCCCAAATGAGTTGAACTTGCCAATTGAGTCTCTTTCTTTGTAGGTTTACTAGTGAATTGAAGACTATAAATGTTATTGTAAATTGTAGAACCAGATGTATTTGAATTATGATAAACAATAATTTTAAAATAATATTCTCCAGGTTCATATATTCCTACATTTATATTTTGAATTTTTTCTGTTAAGCAATCAATATCTTTTATAACATATGAATCAAAATCATCTTTATTTCTTTCATTTGTCTTTGAAAATCCTATATACACTGTTCCAAGTGATGAATTAGACCAGTTATTATAATATCCTAATTTTAAATTTGCTGTATATTGACTATTTTCTTTAACAGTTATTTTTTTATTATAATATAAAACTGACATATTTTCTGCATTTGATGTTGTTGTTGATAATACATTTGTATTTCCATTAAATGATTTTGAACTATTACTTGTATTTTTTACATTGTACATAAAATCACTATTATTTATACTAACATTTGTAATATCATTATATATTTTTCTTGATATATTATATATATCTAAATCTATTTCATTGATAGATATTTCATTACCATCATTTTTGAACTTCCATTTAAAATATTTATATGAATCATATTTATTTGTCTCTATTTGAACCGTGTTATATTCATTTAATCCTTTTTGTTCTAATTCACTAGTTACAAGACTATCATAATTTTCTCCATCTTTACTTCCTAGTAATTCTACTTCTTTTGGATATTTACTTGATTCACTACTTCCATATATTTTAAATCCTGTTACTGTTTTTTCTTCTGGCATTTGCCATAAAATATAATTTTCTTCTGAATTACTTGTCCATGATGTTTCAGTATTTCCATCAAATACTTTATATGCACCATCTTCATTACTGCTTGTTACTGTTCCATATGATGTATTACTTGTTAATTTTTTAGATGCATCTTCATACCTTACTTTATCAACAATATAGTTTTGATTTATTTCATCTTCTGTTAATATTTTATTATATATTTTTGCATTATATATATTTCCAATAAAATATTGTGATGATATACTTGTTGCACCTAAAACTAAATTATTATTGCCATATGTTAATGAATTAAATGTTTTTGAAGAATCAAGCTTTCCATCTATATATAACGTCATAATTTTATTTTCACAATCATATACACCTACTAAATGATGAACATTTCCATCATTTAAAGTATTTTTACTAATAATTCTAGCAGTCTGACTACTTGTATCTGAATTTGAAAACATTCTTATTTTGCTATAATTATTATTATCTATTCCTAACATAAAGCCATTTGTATTATCAGTAAAAGTTGATAGTAAACCTCTGCCACCTTGTCCATTTGAAAAACTAATTAACATATCCAATGTTATAGAATGATTATCAGTAAGCCCTATATCAGTTGCTTTTCCAAAATTTGCATAACTAGTACTTCCTGAAAAATTAAATGCATTATTTTGTATTTGAATTCTATTCATTGTACCATTATTCCCATTACCACTTATATCTTGCATTTCAGATGTACCTTCATTTGATAATGCGTCTACATGCATTAATAGTTCATCTTGTACATAATCATTTGTTGTTTGCGTTTTCAAAAATTCATTCAAATTTGACTTGTATTTTTCATCATATGAATTTTGAATTTTATCTTTATTTTTATTATATTCACTTAAAGCATTATCATATTTTATTTGATTTTCTGCTTCTTCTTCTTCATACTTCTTTTGTGCACTTTCTATATCATCAGTATATTTGCTATCTATTACCCTTAGACTTCCATGATTTTTTACTACATAATCTGTTGTTTGTGTTGTTAATGTTTGTCCTCTTAAATCTAGTACAACATCTCTTGTATCTTCTATCTCCATTGGTGATGATAATGTTATGGTTTTTAAAAGTTCTATTGTATCTGGTTCTTCATTTAATACTGGAACTTTTGCAACATTAGTAAATTCTGATGAATCTAATCCAACATCAGTTATTACATTTGTTCCAGCACTATATTTTATACTATTTATTGTAAATATATCATTTCCAGAAGAATCATATTTACTTTTGTTATATCCAAGATGTAAATAATATATTTTACCTGCCGTTAAGGTTGTTTTATAATCCTTTGCTTCTACTTCTCCACTTATATATATAAATCTTCCTGTACTATTATTGGCATATGGTACTTCTGCACTTTCTGTCATTGTAGCATATCCATAATCGTACCTTGAACTTGATATTTTTGCATTTAATATTAACGTTTTATCTTCAGTTTCTTTTGTCAAATCTATTTTTATATATGAATTTGATACACTATTTGATACTCCTTGGTTTGTACTTGTTAATACACCTGATGTTTCATCATATTTAAAACTATATGTATTTGACGCTATTAAATTTCCAGGAATTACATATCCTAACTTAATAGAATTTATTGTAAATGTATCTTTGCCTATATTTGTATTATTACCATTATCTTTTCTATATCCAAAATGTAAATAGTATATTTTTCCAGCTGTTAATGTTGTTTTATAATCTTTTTCTTCTACTTCTCCACTTATATATATAAATCTTCCTGTACTATTATTATACGCAGGTATTGTAGTATCTTCTGTTACTGTCGCATACCCTATATCATTTCCAGATTCACTACTTATTTCCGCATTTACTGTTAATATTTGATCTTCTGTATAGTCACTTAAATCTATTTTTATATATGAATTTGATACACTGTTTTGTATTCCTTGATTTGTACTTATTAGTTTTCCTGTCTCTTCATCATATTTAAATCCATATTCTGTATCTTTATCTGTTTTTGATAGTTT
>CAKPEJ010000002.1 GCA_934149325.1 uncultured Bacilli bacterium | reverse complement strand
ATTGATTATGATAAAGTTCCTAATTTAGCTAGTGAGGCAAGAATAAAATTAAAAGAAGTAAGACCAGAAAGTTTTGGTCAAGCAATAAGAATAAGTGGAGTAAATCCATCTGATATATCAATTTTATCTGTTTATATGAAGAGGTATTTTAATGAAAATTAATGAGTTTATTGAAGAATTAAAAAAAATAGGTATTGAATTAACAGAAGATCAAATAAAAAAACTTGATGAATATTATAATTTATTAGTAGAATGGAATGAAAAGATAAATTTAACAGCAATAACAAAGAAAGAAGATGTTTATCTAAAACATTTTTATGATAGTTTAACTTTAATAAAAGCTATTGATTTAAATAAACAAATAAAAGTTTGTGATATAGGAACAGGAGCAGGATTTCCTGGTTTAGTTTTAAAAATATGTTTTCCTAACTTAAAAGTAACATTAGTGGATGCACTAGAAAAGAGAATTAAATTTTTAAATTTAGTAATAGAAAAATTAGATTTAAAAGATATTAATGCTATTCATTCAAGAGCAGAAGATTATGCAAGAAATTTTAAAGAAGAATATGATTTAGTAACATGTAGAGCAGTAGCAAAATTAAATATATTAAATGAATTATGTTTACCTATGGTAAAAATTAATGGTTATTTTATTCCGATGAAAGCAAATATTTCTGATGAAATAGAAGAAGCAAAATCTTCATTAAATAAACTTAATTCAAAAATAGATGATATTATAGAATTTAAATTACCTGTAGAAGGTAGTATTAGAAATCTTATTAAAATAAAAAAAATAGATAAAATAAATAGTATATATCCTAGAAAATTTGATAAAATTAAAAGAAATCCATTGTAAAAAATGGATTTTTATTATATTATTAATATAAGAATAAAAGGAATAAGAAGTGAGGGTTAGTTATGAACGGAATGGAAAAAGAGATTGTAGAAGTTGCATTAGATGATATTATACCTAATAGATTTCAACCAAGATTATCCTTTGATGAACAGGCATTAAATGATCTTGCAGAATCAATTAGACAACATGGTATAATTCAACCACTTGTACTTCGAAAAGTTGGAAATAAATATGAAATAATAGCAGGTGAAAGAAGATATAAAGCATCATATATTGCTGGACTTACGAAAGTACCTGCTGTAATAATAAATTTAAATGATAATGAATCAGCAGAAGTAGCAATAGTAGAAAATTTACAAAGACAAGATTTAAGTGCAATTGAAGAAGCAAAATCATATAAAAAATTACTTGATAGGGGATACTTAACTCAAGATCAATTAGCAACTAGAATGGGTAAAACGCAAGCAACTATTTCAAATAAGTTAAGATTATTAAATTTGGATCAAAAAGTTCAAGATGCATTACTTAATAATCAAATATCAGAAAGACATGCAAGAAGTTTATTAAGATTAGAAAATAAGAATGATCAAGTAGAAATGTTAAATGAAATTATATCAAAAAGATTAAATGTGCGTGCAACAGAAGATGCTATTAATAGAAAATTAAATGGTGAACCAATAGAAGAATTAAAAGATGATTTTAATGTTCCTAAAAATAATTTTGATTCATTTAATACAAGTATTGTAGAACCTGATTTAACAACTAAAGTTACAAAAGATGATTTTTCTTTTGATAAACCAGAAAATTTCTTTGATTTTCCTATCAAAGATTCAGAAAAACAATCAAAAACAGATTTTAATTTAGATGAATTAGATAGTTTATTTTTAAAGACAGAACCACAAAAAGAATCCAACCCAATCCCATATATTAGACCTGTTATTGATGATAATAACGTAAATCCAGTAGAACAAGAAAATTTAATAGAACCATTTCCAAAACAATTAAATGAAAGTACATTACCATTTAATTTAACTAACAATAAAGATATTTCAATAGTTGAAGATAAAATTCAAAAAATGATAAATGAATTAAATGAAATAGGTTTTAAAATAAAATTAGAACAATATGATTTTGAAAAAATTCATCAATTTGTTATAAAAGTAGATAAGGACTAGAAATAGTTCTTTTTATTTATCTAATTCTGTAGGTTCAGTACCTTTAATATAATAAATTATTTTTTTCCTTTTAGAATTATTTGTGGCAATTTTTCCATTTAATGGATTAACTAAAACTGGAATAACATTTTTAGGTTTTGTATACCATTCGTCATTATCATTTCTTAGGTAATTCTCCATTGTGTCAGCCCATATATTTTTTGAATATTTTGAATCAGATTTTAATAATTTTTTGTTGCTATCATACCCAACCCATATACCTGTTGTAACTTTTTTGTTATACCCTATTGTCCAAGAATCTGTATTTGTACTTCCTGTTTTAATAGCATATTTTTTAGTTAATTTTGGTTTTATACTTAGACAAGTTGGTTGACTATAATCAGCAATAGTATTGTCATAGCAATTATTTAATAATTCACTTAATATAAAAGTATAATTTTTATTTAAAGTTTGTTTAGAATTATCTTTATGTTTATAAATTGTAACATTTTTATTATCTTTTACACTACGTATAAAATATGAATCATTATATAATCCTTCACTAGCAATTGTAGAATATGCATTAACAAATTCTTTCATGTAAACTTCTGTTGTACCAAGAGGAAGGGATACATTATTATTTAGAGTTGTTTTAATTCCAGCATCTTTAGCAGTATTTAATAATTTATTTTTTCCAAGAAATAAGTGAGTTTTTACTGCATATACGTTATCAGAATAAGCAAGTGCTAAAATCATTGGTATTTGTCTATTACCATATGTATTTGCATAATTATTAGGACTATAAACTTCATAATTGTCTATATTAAAATTAGTCTTTTCAGATGAAAAAGTAGAAGATGGAGTAAAACCATTTTCAAGTGCTGCATAATATAAAAATGTTTTCATTGTAGATCCAACTTGTCTTTTAGACTTGATTGCTCTATTATATTGACTCTTTTCATAATTTCTACCACCAGCAAGAGCAATGATTTTACCAGTATAATTTTCTATCATAATTCCAGAAGCTTGTATTTCTTCATTATCTTTAATCTCATTTTTAAAAGAATTATCAAGTTCTTTTTGAGCATCTAAATCAAGATTTGTATAAATTTTAATTCCATTACTTTGTAAATAATCATCGGGTATAATATTTAAATTATTAAGTTCGTTCATAGCAGCATCTTTATAATACATTAAAGTTGATAGATTTAAGTTATCTTTAATGCCATAATAACTTAATTTAATATTATAAGCATCAGTTGCCTCTTTTTTTGTTATATATTTATTTCGTACCATACTATCTAATATAATTTTTTGTCTTTTTTTTGCATTTTTAGGATGATTTATAGGAGAATATTCTTGTGGAGAAACAGGTATACCAGCAAGCATGGATGCTTCTGCTAAAGTTAAGTTTTTAGCATCCTTATTAAAATAATATTTAGATGCATTTTGTATTCCTAAAACTCCATTACCATAATTTATAGTATTTAAATATCCTTCTAGTATCTCATCTTTAGAATAATTTATTTCCATTTTCATAGCTAAAAAAGCTTCTTTAAATTTTCTTGACCAATTTCTATCAAAGTCTAGATATAAGTTTCTTGCATATTGTTGTGTAATAGTAGATCCACCTTCAACAATGTTTTTATTTTTCATGTTATTATAAACAGATTTTAAAATTCTAATATAGTCAAAGCCATTATGCTTGTAAAATCTTTTATCTTCTACACTTATAGTTGCATTAATTAAATTTTTATCTATATTTTTTAATTTCACCCATTCTTTTGATCCATTACCTCTATAGAAAACTTTATTATTCTTATCATAGAAAGTTATATTATTTGTTTTTTTTAAATCAAGTTTAGGTGATAATTTAATATAAATGAATATACTAGAAAATAAAATGCATATAAAAACAACAAAAAATATAAAGATTTTTAGTAAAGTTTTTGTCTTTTTCATATAAATCACCATTTTTCTATTTTTATTATGTAAAAAAAAGAATAAAATATAAGTGCATTTTTGATATATATATGTTATAATTGCACTTGAAAAAAGTTGGTGATTATATTGAAAAATTATTTTGTTGATTTTTCTTTACAAAATAATGAAGAAAAAATTGAGAAAAAAGACATTAAATTAAAGAAAGAAAATAATATAATGACTTTTTTATCAGATAATGAAAAATTCAAAATGACGTTAAATGATAATATCATACTAGAAAAAGATAATGATGAATCTTTAATTGTATTTGATTTTAAATTAAATGAAGAAACTTCTTCAAAATATTATATAAAAGATTTAGATTTTTATATAGATACAAAAATAAAAACAAAACAACTAGAAATAAAAGATAATTATATATTTATAGAATATGATTTATGGTTATCTGATGAATATACAGGGAACTTTAAATATGAGTTAAAGTTTAAGGAGGTATAAAAAGTGAATATTAAAAAGGATATAAAAAATATAATTTATAATGCTTTAAAAAATATGAAAATAGAAGTAGATTTAAATGATATTGTAATTGAAATTCCAAAAAACAAAAATAATGGTGATTTTTCAACAAATATAGCTCTTAAATTATGTAAAATTGCTAAAAAAAATCCAATTGAATTTGCGAACGAAATAAAAGAAAATATAGAAGATGATATGATAGAAAATATAGAAGTTGCAAATCCTGGATTTATAAATTTTTATTTAAATAAAAAATATATTTTTAGTAAAGTAAACGAAATAAATAAATTAAATGATGATTACGGAAAATCAACTATAGGAAATAATGAAAAAATAAATGTTGAATATGTAAGTGCAAATCCAACAGGTATACTTCATTTAGGAACAGCAAGAGGAGCTGCTTATGGAGATAGTTTATGTAATGTTTTATCATTTGCTGGATATAATGTTACAAGAGAATACTATATTAATGATGCAGGTAATCAAATAGATAATTTAGGAAAGTCTATATTAATAAGATATAAAGAATTATGTGGTATAAATGAAGAATTACCTGAAAATGGATATCATGGTAAAGAAATAATTGAAATAGCAAAAAAAATAAAAGATGAATATGGAGAATCTAAATTAAATGAAGATATAGAATTCTTTAAAAATATTGGATTAAATACATTATTAGATCAAATAAAAAAAGATTTAAATTTGTTTAGAGTAAATTTTGATATATGGACAAGTGAAAAAGATATAAGAAAAAAAGGTAGAATTGAAGAATGTTTAGAAAAGTTTAAAAATAATGATGATACATATGAACAAGATGGTGCATTATATCTAAAAACTACTAAATATGGTGATGATAAAGATAGAGTTTTAATAAAAAGTGACGGTTTATATACATATTTTACTCCAGATATAGCATATCATCTTGACAAGATAGATAGGGGTTATGATAAACTGATAGATGTTTTAGGAGCAGATCACCATGGATATGTATCAAGGCTTAAAGCTGCAATTAAATTATTAGGTTATGATGAAGAAAAATTATCTGTAAAACTACTTCAACTTGTTAGACTAATAAAAAATGGTGAAGAAGTAAAAATGAGTAAAAGAACAGGTAAGACTGTAACAATTACAGAATTGATAGATGAAGTTGGTGTTGATGCTGCAAGATATTTCTTCTCATTAAGAAGTTTAGATACTCAAATGGATTTTGATATAGATTTAGCAACTAAAAAAAGTAATGAAAATCCTATGTATTATGTTCAATATGCTCATGCAAGAATTTGTTCAATATTAAGAGATGCAAAAGAAAAAAATATAGAAATAGGAACAAATTTTGAGTCATCAATGACAGATAATGCATATAATTTGATTAGTAAAGTGTGTGAATTTCAAAATGTAGTTGAAGATTCAGCTATAAAAAGAGAACCACATTTAATAACAAATTATTTATATGAATTAGCTAGCTTATTTCATGGTTATTATTCAAAAGAAAAAATATTAACAGAAAATGATGTATTAACTAGTGAAAAATTAGCTATAATAAATACAGTTAAAATAACTATATGTAACGCTTTAAAGCTAATAGGTGTAGAAGCAAAGGAAAGGATGTAAATTATGAGTATAAGAGAAAAAAATCTAGAAGAATTAGAATTAATTAGCTATACGGATATAGCATATGAAATTATCAAGGAAGATAAAAAAGCATATAATACTCCAAATTTATTTAAAGAAGTATGTAAATTATTAGAATTATCAGAAGCAGAATTTGAAGAAAAAATAGGAGATTTCTTTACTGCATTATCAACTGATCAAAGATTTATATTAATTGATAGTATTAATTGGGATTTAAAAGAAAATCATGTTGTTAAAGTAGTAGTTGATGAAGGTGAAGAAGAGATGGAATCAGACGAAGAAGAGGATGATGAAGATTCATCTGAAGAAGATGAAGAAATACAAACAGAAGATGATATTGATGAAGATGATTATAGCGAAGATGCATTAGATGATGATATAGAAGATCCAGGCATGGAAGATTTAACAATAATAGACGATGATGATATAGAGGAATAGGTGAAAATATGATAGAGAGACTAGAAACAACACTTGAAAGATATAATTATTTAACTGAAGAATTAAGCAAACCTGAAGTACTTAGTGATGTTAAAAAAATGACTACTCTATCAAAGGAGCAAGCATCACTTAGTGAAATAGTAGAAGAATATAAGAAATATAAAAGTGTATTAGATGACATAGATGCGGCTAAAGAAATGCTTGAAGATAAAGAAATGTCATCATTCGCAAAAGAAGAAATTAGTTCTTTAGAAAAACAAAAAGAAGAAATAGAAAAAGGATTAGAAGTTTTACTTTTACCAAAAGATCCAGATGATGATAAAAATATTATTGTTGAAATAAGAGGAGCAGCAGGTGGAGATGAAGCTAACCTTTTTGCTGGTGATTTATTTGATATGTATTCTCATTATGCAGAAAATATGGGATGGAAAATAGAAGTAATAAATGCAGAAGAAGGAACAAGTGGTGGATATTCTCAAATAGAGTTTATGGTAAAGGGTGATAGTGTATACTCAAAATTAAAATATGAATCAGGTGCCCACCGTGTTCAAAGAGTTCCTTCAACAGAATCACAAGGTAGAGTACATACATCAACCGCAACTGTTCTTGTAATGCCAGAAGTAGAAGATGTTGATATAGACATAAAAGACACTGATATAAGAGTAGATGTATATAGAAGTAGTGGAGCTGGAGGTCAAGGAGTAAATACAACTGATAGTGCTGTTAGAATAACGTATTTACCAACAAATACTGTTGTAACATGTCAAAATGAAAGAAGTCAGTTAAAAAATAAAGAAAAAGCAATGCAAATATTAAAAAGTAGAATATATGAAGATATGCAAAGAAAACAAAATGCTGAAATATCAGATGCAAGAAAAAGCAAAATTGGTACTGGTGATAGGTCAGAAAAGATAAGAACTTATAATTATCCACAAAATAGAGTAACTGATCATAGAATTAATTTAACTATCATGCAACTTGATAGAATAATGCAAGGAAAATTAGATGAGATAATAGAAGCTCTTATAAATGAAGATCAAAGAAGAAAGCTAGCCGGCGAATAATAATAAAATGAAAGATATAGAATATCTAAAAAAATATTTAAGTTCATCAAAATTAGAAGATGGAATAAAAAGATTAAATAATGGAGAACCGGTACAATACATAGTTGGTAATGTAGATTTTTATGGATATAAAATTAATGTTGACAAAAGAGTATTAATACCAAGATTTGAAACAGAAGAATTAGTTGAAAATACAATAAAATATATAAAAGATAAATTTTTATTGCCAATTGATATATTAGAAATAGGAACAGGTTCAGGTTGTATAAGTGTTGCAATAAAAAAAGAATTAGGTAATGTTAATATAACCGCAACTGATATTTCAAAAGATTCTCTTGAACTTGCAAAGCAAAATTCAAAAGAAAATAATGCAAAAATAGATTTTGTTAATACAAATATATTTGATGGAATTAATAAAAAATTTGATTGCATAATAAGTAATCCCCCATATATATCTAAAGATGAAAAGATAATGGATATAGTTTATAATAATGAACCACATATAGCTTTATTTGCGGATAACAATGGGTTATATTTCTATGAAGAAATACTAAAAAATGCAAAAAACATATTAAAAGATAAATATTTAATATGTTTTGAAATAGGAATGACCCAAGCAAAACAAATAAAAGAGTTATGTGATAAATATCTTATAGGTGCAAAAGTAGAAGTAAAAAAAGATTTAGAAAAAAGAGATAGAATGATTTTTATATATAATTTTGAATAAAAAAAAATAAATCGTCCATAAAGTTTTTGAAAGGATGATTTTTTTATGAAGAAATATATTTTATTAATTTTATCATTACTAACAATTTTTGTACTATATAAACAAGTTTCAGCTGAAGAAAGTATAATTCCAGACGAAGCAATAAGATTTAGGGTAATTGCTAATTCTAATAGCGTATATGATCAAAATGTAAAAATACAAGTGAGAAATATGGTTCAAAATAAATTATTAGAACTAACAGGTAAAAGTACTGATATAGAAGAAACAAGGCGAGTTATTAAAAGTAATATTGATGTTATAGATAATATGGTAGGACAAAAATTAAAAGAGATAAATTATGATAGTAAATATAAAATAAAGTATGGATATAATTATTTTCCAAAGAAAAAATATAAAGGAATTACTTATAAAGAAGGTAATTATGAATCATTAGTAATAGAACTTGGAGATGCAAAAGGAAATAATTGGTGGTGTGTATTATTTCCTCCACTATGTTTGTTAGAATCAGAAGAAAATCAAGAATCTAGTGACACTGAATATACTTTTTTTGTAAAAGAACTAGTTGATAAATATTTTAAGTAATAGATTGCTCCTAAGAATTTGACAAAAATGAAATACTATGTTATTATATGGCACGTTATTTCGAAAAGGGGGAATAAACTATGAAAAAAACTTATAGTGCATTAATGCAAGAATTAGAAGAATTAAAAGAAGATTATTTAGATGAAAACAATGACGAAGAAAGAGATTTAATTATCTCAGAAATGAAAGCTGTTATAAATCAATTAGAAATAAGTAGAGATGAATATAAAAATATATCAACATCTGAATTAAAACAAAAATTAGATAATGCTTCAACATATGAAGAATTTAGTAATTTAAAAAATATTATTAAAGAAAAAAGAGAATATGAATCTAATTCAGCTAGAATAGATAATTTAGTGGCAAATGGAGTAGATTTTGAAGAAGATAATAAAAAAATTGCTAAACCAATGTTTAGAAAATTTAAAAAGGTTTTATTAGGAATAAGTTTATTAGCAGTTGGATTTGGAGCTACAAATTGTATGTTAAGAAAGAATCGTTCAAATGATTCATATGATGATAAAAATCCATCTGTAACTACAGAAAACACAGTAAATTATCCTGAAAATGAAGGACCAAATGGAGATATACCAACTGAAGATAATCAATCAAGTGAATATAATGATTATGATGAAAATTCAAATACTTCAGGAGTAAATAGTTCAAATACAAATAGTACTGAAGAAAAAGATAATGAAAAATCAAAAAATAATAAGAATAAAAAAAATAATAAAACAATAGATAATAATAACAATAATAGTAATAACAATAATAATAACAATAACAATAGCAATAACAACGATAATAATGATCATAATAATGATAATAGTAAAAAAGATACATCAACTCAAAAATCAACAACTGAAACAAGAACAGAGGTTCAAAAAGAAACAACTGAAAAACCTCCAAAAGTTATAGAATCAGAAGAAAATAAACCAACACCAGCACCAAAAGATGATACACCATATCCTGGAGAAACAGATATAATAATAGATGATGATAAGAATTATCCAGATAACAATATGCCAATAGAAGAAGATGATAACGATACTATATATTATGATAAAACAACTGAAAAAACAGGAACAAGTTCTACAACAGAAAGTAGAAAAGAAACAACTACTGAAAAGACAACAGAAGATATGCCAATAGAGGATGATGAAGATGATGTTATATATTACAGTTCTTCTAATGTTTTAGAAAAAGGAAAATCTTTAGTAAAAAGATTAACTATGTAATTATAAGGGGGTAATAATATGAGAAAGTTTAAACAAATTGCTATATATGGTGGTTTACTTATATCAGGTGGATTAGCATCATTTGGAGTAAATAAATTAGGTTCAAAAGAAAATGTTGAATCAACTACTGAATACACTACTGAATTTACAGTAAATACTGTTGAAGCAGCAGGAGTAGAAAATTATAATGATCAAAATTATGAAATCGAAGAAAAAGTTTCATCAATTTATAATGAATATCAAACATATTTTGATACAATGGGTTATACAGAAGATAATATTAGAACAACTATTTTATCAATGGCTGGTATGACAGATGATTTAACAAAAGATGATATAACTGATTCTTGTAGAATGATTAATGACATGTTTATGTCAGATAATCTTTTACAAAAAATAGATAATATTGATAATAATTCAGATGTAGACTGTGAGTTAATTGATTTACCAAAAGTTTCTGAGTTTATATTAGAAAAAGATAATAAAATTTTACCAATAGTACAAAGAGTTGAAAATGATAGAGATTTGATTATAAATTCAATAAAAGAAACAGGAGATTATAAATCTGCATTAGATCAATTTAATAATGACGTTGTTGATATGAGTTTTGATACATGGAATGAAGATGAAGGATTAGATACAACTAATTTATCAAATGAAGGTTCATTATTTATAGTTTCTTCTGCAAAATATAATATGTTAGCATTAGCAGAAGCTATAAATCCAGGAAAAGAATATATAGAAGGAAACAAAATAGATACTATAACAAATGAACCACAAAAAGTAAAAATACGTTATAATGAAAAAGAACAAGATATAGAAAATCAAGTAATGCAAGCTGACTTATTAGGTCTTGAAGTATCATCAGATATTGTTGATGAATATGCTAAAATAAGATCTACTAAAAAAATTGTTCAATTTGAAACAGAAATGTGTAATTATCAACATTCATTAGAAACAAAAGTAGAAGAATTGTCAAATTCATACAGTTATAATTTAAATTAAGCACAAATGTGCTTTTTTTCTTTTTTAATATATTATTTGTGGTACAATATTATTGTTGATAAGTTAAATGTGCTTGCATAAAATAATATATAAGGATGTTGATAAAATGTATGTATTAAAAATAGAAGGAAATAAAAATTTAAAAGGAACTGTTAAAATAAGTGGAGCTAAAAATAGTGCAGTTGCTTTAATACCAGCAGCAATACTTTGTGATGAAAATGTAAAAATTACAAATATACCAAAGATTTCTGATATAGATGCATTAGAAGAAATTTTAAAGTATTTAAATGCAAAAGTTGAAAGAACTGAAGATGGTGAAATATATATAGGATCATGTAATATAGAAAATAGGCCTATACCATATGAAGATTCAAAAAAATTAAGGGCATCATATTATTTTATGGGTGCATTACTAGGAAGACATAAGAAAATAGAAATGTATTTTCCAGGTGGTTGTACAATAGGAGCAAGACCGATTGATTTACATTTAAAAGGATTTGAAGCTCTTGGGGCTAAAATAGAACAACAAGAAGATAAATACATAATAACTGCAGATGAACTAAAAGGAACTAATATATATTTAGATGTTGCAAGTGTTGGGGCAACTGTTAACATTATACTTGCTGCAGTAAAAGCAAAAGGAGTAACTATTATTGAAAATGCTGCAAAAGAACCAGAAATAGTAGATTTAGCAACATTTTTAAATGGAATGGGAGCAAAAATATCAGGAGCAGGAACTAATACTATTAAAATTATAGGTGTTGATTACCTAAAATCATGTACACATGAAGTTATACCCGATAGAATTGAAGCAGGTACATATATTATGATAGGTGCTGCTGTTTGTGAAAAATTAGTTGTAGAAAATGTAATTCCAGAACATATTGATTCATTATTAAGAAAATTAATAGAAATGGGAGTAGATTTAAAAGTAGATGTTGATAGTGTGACTGTAACAAATAAAAATAATATAAAAAGTACTAATATAATAACTTTGGGTTATCCAGGTTTTCCAACAGATTTACAACAAATTATGGCAAGTCTTATGACTCAAGCAGAGGGTGAATCTAAAATAGAAGAAACATTATATGAAAACAGATTCTTAAATTTATATCAAATTAGTAAAATGGGTGCGAAAGTTAAATTAGAAGGAAATAGGGCTTATATAAGAGGAAAAACAGATCTTTATGGAACGGAAGTATCAGCAAGTGATTTAAGAGCAGGAGCAAGCCTAGTATTAGCGGCTCTACTCGCAAAAGGAGAAACAATAATAAATAGTGCTGACTATATATTAAGAGGATATGAAGATATCGTACAAAAGTTGACAAAATTAGGTGCTAAAATTAATCTCATTAAAATATAATTTATTATAAGGATGGGATAAATTGAAAATGAAGATTATTATATTAATTATTTTTATATCAGTAGTATGTTTTATATCTGTAAAAGAGTATAATAAGAAGGTAATAAATTATACTATTATAGGTGATAAATCTTTGTTTTCTAATACTGTAAAATCAGTAAACTATGTAGATTTAATATCTAATTATTTATTAGAAGAAGATAAATTAGGGTTTTATTCAAAAGACTTTATATATGAAAATATAAGAGTAACAGATTTATTAAATAAAATAAAAGAAAATGACATTCAAGATGATTTAAGTATCCAAAATATTTTGAATAAAACAAATCTATTAGTTATAAATATAGGCAATAATGAATTAAATTATAAAATATCAAATATTGATGTTGAAAATGCAAATGATAAATATATTTATAAATATCTTGATGAAGTTATAAATGATATAATGCATCTATTATATAAAATAGACAATATATCAAAAGCTAATATAATATTTATAGGTTACTATAATGATACTGTAAATAACTATAATGATAGATATTATGATTATATAAATTCAAAATTAGAAAAGAAATTAAAAAAACTCAATATAACATATATTAATACACAGAAAATATTAAATGAAAAGAGATCATATTTAGATATTGATAAAAATGTTTATATAACAAGTGATGGTAATATTAGATTATATGATGTAATACTTAGTAAAATTAAAGAAATATACTTGCAAAAATAAATGAAAATTGATATAATATTAAAGATTTTATAAATTCTATAACTTAAGTAGTAGTTATGGCGGAAGGAGAAATAAAAATGGCAAAGGAAAAATTAAATATTTATAAACCTGCAAAAGTTGTATGTGCTTGTGGTGAAACATTTGATACATTATCAACAAAAGAAGAAATAGATGTTGAAGTATGTTCAAAATGTCATCCTTTCTATACAGGAAAACAAACAAGAGCATCAAAAGCAGGACGTGTTGAAAAGTTTAATGCAAAATATGGATTTAAATCTGCTGAAGCTAAAGATGCAGAATAATTAATTAGAACTTAGTTCTAATTTTTTTATTATTATGATATAATCTTAAAAGAATAGAGGGATAAAAATGAAAATAATAATTGCTTCAGACCATAGAGGATATAAGCTAAAAGAAGAACTAAAAAAAAGATTAGGTAATAAATATGAATTTATAGATTTAGGAACAAATAGTGAAGATTCTGTTGATTATCCAGATTATGCATTTAAATTAGGAAAAAAAGTATTAAAAGATAATTGTTTTGGAATTGCTATATGTGGTAGTGGAATAGGAATATCGATTGCTTGTAATAAAGTAAAAGGTATTAGATGTGCTAAAGTAAATACTATAAAAGATTCTATAGTAACAAGAAATGACAATGATTCAAATATAATTGCTTTTAGTGCAAATACAAGTATAAAAAAAGCTATTAGAATGGTTGAAGAATTCGTAAATACACCTTTTTCAAACGAAAAAAGACATTTAAAAAGAATAGAAAAAATAAAGGAATATGAATCACTTAATTAACATATATTAAAGTGGTGATATTCTATGAAAAAAATTTTATGTTTAATAGTAGTAATAGTTAGTATTCCTAGTTTGGTTATTAACTTTTTTTATACTTATGACGTAAAAGGTATATTATCAGGATTTATATTAAATAAAAAAGATGTAAAAGTGAGAGTATTAAAAAGTGATAATAAAGTAGATTGTATAAACTTAGAAGATTATCTAGTAGGTGTAGTATCTGGTGAAGTTCCTGTTTATTTTGAAAATGAAGCATTAAAAGCTCAAGCAGTAGCAGCAAGAACGTATGCTTTAAAACAAATTGAAAATAATAAAGAAAAAGAATATGATGTAACAGATACAGTATCATCACAAGTATATAAAACAGAAGATGATTTAAAAAATAGATGGGGTTCAGATTACGAAAAGAACATAAAAAAAATAAAAAATGCGGTAAAATCAACTGAAGGAGAATATGTATCATATAATAATGATCCAATTTATGCTTTTTTCTTCTCAACAAGTAATGGATATACTGAAGATAATAAAAATGTTTTTGGACAAGATTTACCATATTTAAAACCAGTAGATAGTAGTTTTGATGAAAAAGAAACTAGTAATTTTATTGTAACTAAAGAATATAGTTTAAATGCTTTTTATAATAAATTAAATATTCCATATTCTGAATCATTAACTATAACTGATGAAGAAAAAAGTAATGCAGGAAGAGTATTAAATCTAAAAGTAAATGGCAATTTAATGAATGGTAGAGATTTTCAAAGTAAATTAAAATTAAGATCAACTGATTTTACTGTGGAAAAAATAGGGGATAAAGTTAAAATAACTACAAAAGGATTTGGTCATGGAGTTGGAATGAGTCAGTATGGCGCAAATGCTCTTGCAAAGCAAAATAAAACTTATGAAGAAATTTTAAAATATTATTATACTGGAACAAATTTACAAAAATTATAAAATTCTAGTATAATTTTTTTCTATTTTACCAAACTTAAAATGAGGTGAAATAAAATGAAAAAAAGAAAATTAAAGTTTTTTGTAATGCCAGCAGTATACGGAATATTATTTGCTACTATAATGTTATCATTATTAGTATTAAATAAGGTAAATACAACTAAGGTAAGTAGTAATGATGAAAATTATACATATGTAAATGGAAGTATTATAACAAAGACTGTTCCAACAATATCAGAAAAAACAAATGAAGTAGTTATTGAAAAACCATATACTTCAGATAAAGTAAGTATATATAAGAAGTTTTATGAAAAAGAAGGAACAGATCAAGAAAGAGAAAATGCAATTTTATTTTATAATAACACCTATGTTCAAAATACAGGACTTATTTATAAAGGTGAGGAGCAATTTGATGTAATCTCAGTATTAAATGGAACTGTAGTTGATGTAAAAGATGATGAAACACTAGGAAAAGTGGTCGAAATTAAGCATGATAATAACCTAATAACAACATATCAAGGCTTGTCAAATGTAACTGTTAAGAAAAATCAAACAGTTAATCAAGGAGATATAATTGGTAAAAGTGGAAAAATAAAAATTAATGACGATTTAGAAAATGCATTATTATTTGAAATTATACATAATGGAAATTTAGTAAATCCAGAAAAATATATAAATAAAAAAATAAATGAACTTTAATCATAATTAATATCAATTATATATATATTTTATTATGAGGTGTTCGTATTGAATAATAAAATATATAAAAGAGTAAAAAATGAAGCTTCTTATATTTTAAAAGAAAAATGTACAGTTAGGGAACTTGCTAAAATAATGAATGTTAGTAAAAGTACAGTGCATAAAGATTTACAAGATAGATTAAAAGATATTGATGAAAATATGTATAAAGAAGTTGATAAAATATTGAAATATCATTTAATGATAAGACATATAAATGGAGGAGAAGCGACAAGATTAAAATATTTAAATAGAAAGGGATGATATCTTGTGAGTAAAGATATTGGAATAGACTTAGGAACAGCAAATGTATTAATTTATATAAAAGGACAAGGTATAGTCCTTAATGAACCAAGTGTAGTTGCAATAGAAAGAGAATCTAAAAATATTTTAGCGGTAGGAGAAGATGCAAATAAAATGCTTGGAAGAACTCCCGGAAAAGTAAAAGCAATTAGACCTTTAAAAGATGGTGTAATAGCGGATTTTGAATTAACAGAAGCTATGCTTAACTATTTTCTAAAAAAAGTAAAAGCAAAAGGTATGATAACAAAACCAAGAATTTTAATTTGTTGTCCATCAAACATTACAAAAGTTGAAAGAAATGCCATAAAAGAAGCAGCAGAAGTAACTGGTGCAAGAAAGGTATTTGTAGAAGAAGAACCTAAAGTTGCTGCTATAGGAGCAGGCATTGATATTTCATTACCATCTGGTAGTATGGTAATAGATATAGGTGGAGGAACAACTGATATAGCTATTTTATCTTTGGGTGATATTGTTACAAGTAAGTCAATAAAGGTTGCTGGAGATTTATTTAATCAAGAAATAATTAAATATGTAAAAAATAAATATAAATTGTTAATAGGTGAAAAAACTGCAGAAAAAATAAAAATAGAAATAGGTACTGTTTTTCCAGATTCTAAAAAAGATAAAATAATTGTAAAAGGTAGAGATGTAATATCTGGTCTTCCAAATTCAATAACAATCACATCTAAAGAAGTTGAAGAAGCACTAAAAGATAGTGTATATACAATTGTTTATGCTGCTAAAAATGTATTAGAAGAAACAATGCCAGAATTATCTGCTGATATAGTTAATAATGGAATTGTAGTAACTGGTGGAGGAGCACTTTTAGATGGCTTAGATAAATTATTAGAAAAGGAATTAAAAGTACCTATAAGAATTGCTGATTCACCTCTTACGTGTGTAGTAGATGGAACAGCTGTTATGCTTGAAAACGTTAAATTATTAGAAAAATAAGTTTACACTTATTTTTTTTTATATTATAATTTGTTTAGGTGATATACATGAGTAGTAATATATTTGATAATTTAAGAATCGTAGGGATAGTATTTCTATTTGTTGTTATAATGGTGCCTTTTATAAAAAAAATGGCGTATCATATACATGCAATAGATATACCAAGAACAAGACATATACATAAAAAAGAAATGCCAAAATTAGGTGGAGTTGCAATGTTCTTAGGATTTTTACTTGGATACATGTTGTTTTGTAATCAAACAAATCAAATGATATCAATTTTAATAGGTAGTTTTTTAATTATTTTAACTGGAATATTTGATGATATAAATCCTTTAAGTTCAAAAGTAAAATTTTTGGGACAAGTTGCTGCCGCTATAGTAGTTGTTTATTATGGTGGAATTGTTATGCAAGATGTTTCAGCATATGGTATTTATTTAAATTTCGGTATGTTTGCGAAACCACTTACAATAATATTTATAGTTGCCCTTGTAAATTGTATGAATTTTGTAGATGGAATGGATGGACTTGCAGGTGGTATTGCCGAAATATATTTTATAACAATATCAATAATTATTTATATAACAGGAATATATAATGGATTAGATGCTTCATTAACATTAATAATGATGGGAGCAATATTAGGATTTTTAGTATATAATTTTTATCCAGCAAAAATATTTATGGGTGATAGTGGATCAATGTTTTTAGGATATATGATAGCAGTTGTTTCTTTATTAGGATTTAAAAATGTAACAATTACATCATTTGTTGTACCTGTATTAATATTAGCAATTCCAATACTTGATACATTATTTGCAATTATAAGAAGACTATTAAAAGGTCAATCACCAGCAAAAGCTGATAGAGAACACTTGCATCATCAAATATTTAATAAAACAGATAGTCAAGTAAAAACAGTATTAATAATTTATTTTGTAGATATACTTTTTTCGTTAGCGTCAATTGTTTATGTAATACAAAATCCAAAATTAGGTCAAATAATTTATTCTGTACTTTTAGTAATAATTGTGTGGTTTATTTTATCAACAAATATAATATTTGATAGAAAAAAAATAAAAGAAGATATTGAGAAAAAATTTCACTTAAAAAAAGATAAATAATTTATCTTTTTTTTTGTTTCTATTAAGTTAATTTTACCAAAAAATACCAAAAATGTGATATAATTTTATTGGTTTTAAAATAGGAGTGTCGCTTATGATTAATTTTGTTATTTGTGAAGACAATAATATTGTTAGAAAAAATAATGAATTATTGATTAATGAAATATTATTCAAAACTGATTTTGAATATAAAATTTATTCATTTTCAAAATATGATGAAAGTCTTTGTGAAATAATAAAAAGTAAAATAGGTAAAAAGATTTATATATTAGATATAGAACTAGGTGAAAAATCTGGTATAGAAATTGCAAGAGAAATAAGAAAGTATGATTGGGAGAGTATAATAATTATGGCAACTGCACATACGGAGTTATTTCCAGAAGTATTTAAAAACAAGTTTATGTTATTTGATTTTGTATCAAAATTTGATAATTATAGAACTAATATGACTAATACTATAAATAAAGTGTTGCAGATATATAAAGATGATATACCATTTACATTCAATATAAGAAAAACTAATTATAATGTTAGATATGAAGAATTATTATATTTACAGTATGATAAATCAACAAGAAGAACTCTTGTCAAATCAATTAATCAAGAATATGTAGTAAGTAAATCAATGACATCTCTATCTTTAGAATTACCTGATTATTTTATAAAAATAAATAATCATTGCATAATTAATAAAAAAAATTTGTTAAGCAGTAATAATAAAAATGAATTAGTTTTTATTAATGGAGTAGTATTAAACGAAAAAATAACAAATAAGGAGTTTGAGGAATATGTTTTGGATTAATTTAGTAGTATCAACAATAATTTCGGTTTTAACAAGTTATATATTTATGTGTAACATATCAAATACTAAAATAACTAAAAATTTAAACAAAAAGAAAATAATTATGTATATATTTTTGAATATAATTTTCTTTTTAAATTTGATGTTCATGAAAAATTTAAATAAAGTATTATTAAATATTTTTATACTAATACTGTTAAGTTCATATTGTATATTTAATTTAGATTATAAAAAATCTTTGTACAGTTCTTTAGTATTTTTGTTTGTAAATTGTATATTTGAAATAGTTTTAGCTCTTATTAGTTCATTATTATTTAATGTGAATGTGAATAGTTATGTAAAATACCCTATTTTACAATTGGTTTTTACAATAATTGATTCAATATTTATGCTATTAGTTTCAAAAATTAAACCAATTAATAAAGTTTACAATAGTTTGTATGATAAAATGCATGTAAAATTAAAAGACCTATTGTTTTTCATATTTTTAATGATATATATGATTGTATTATGTTTCAATAATTTTAATGCTTGGGGTAATAATATAGATTATTTTACTAATTTTGGTACATTTATTTTTGTTATTATATCAACAATATTTCTTGTTTATAATAAGTTACAAAAAGATAAAATAGAAGAACAATTAAATCAAATGGTTGAGTATGTATCTAAATATGAAAAGATAATAAATGAACAAGGTAAAAGAAATCATGAATTTAATAATCAATTAATGGTATTAAATGGATATATAAATGATAAAGAAAAATTAGAAGAATATTTGTCTTTAATTATTAATGAACAAAAAGGTGGACAAAATTATAGAATAAAACAACTTGGTTATTTACCAGATGGAGGTCTTAAAGGTTTAATATATTATAAACTTAGTAAGATGGAAGAAAAGAATATTAAGTCATACTTGTATGTAAGTGATAATTTAAAGCATGTGTTTGATGATTTTAGTGTAGAATTTTATCAGGATATAACTAAAATATTTGGAGTACTAGTTGATAATGCAATAGATGCAGCTAGTGAAGCAGATCCAAAAGAAGTAGAGTTAGATATTAAGTTTGAAGATGGTTGTTTAATAATAGTTATAAGTAACACTTTTAAAAAAGGTATTGATGTTAGTAAAATAGGTAAGAAAGGATATTCAAGTAAAGGTGTCGGTCACGGATTTGGATTATCTATTGTAAATGATATATCAAAGAAGAATGATAAAATAGAAATATTTAGTGATGTAGATGATGATATGTATAAACAAACACTTATGGTATATACAAAATAAAAATACTTCAAAGTTGAAGTATTTTTTATAATTATTTAATTAAATCTTCTGGCATTTCTGGCTCATCAATAAATAACCATGCACATGCACTAGTACTTGCAAAAGCTGTAATAGAACCTATGAAACTTAATAAAGTAGCTAACATATTATCCCTCCTTTTTTCAAAATTTATGGTTATAACTAACCGCTTTTTTTATGGTATCTTTTATAATTGTTATAAGATACCCCAAATAATTTATATGAAATTGGATTAATCAAAAATATTTGTATTAATAAAGATATTATTAATGCATTACATATAAAATTTATTTTTATATGTATGCTTAAAACCATATATATAATCGAAATTATTGTTGATAGTATTTTATATACTAATCTTCTTTTTTTATTTATTATTGGCCTTTTTTCTGTATCGGCTGGTGAAAAGATTGCTATAAGAATTATAATAGGTATTGAAATTATAATTTTTAATGTATCAGCTATTACCAAATATTTACATATGAGTGGACATCCTATAAATATAATAGTAGATGATATTAAGCAAACTATACTATTTTTTGCATGTAATCCAAATGATACAGATCTTATTATATTAAATAGTAATAAAAGTATAATTAATTCTTTTAGTATTCCGATGAAATACGCTATTATAAAAATAATTATTGCTTTTGTTATTGTTAAGTATGTACCCTCTAGTCCATACCGTATAGCAGCAAGTTTTTTATCATCATATTCAGGATATTTTTTTTGTATGATTGATATAGATTTATCTAATACAAACTTTTTCAACCTTATCACTTCCTGCCTATATTCATATTAAAATAAAAAATAAATAAAAATTGAAAATTAAATCAAAATAAATTATTGGTTGTTGTTGATGATAAAAATCGACAATTTTTTTAAATCTTTATAATTTACGCAAAGAAAATGTTATTTTAATCAAAGAAAATATTTATACATATATAATATGATATATTTTAAAATGCAACAAAAAATATGTCGAAATTTTGGGTATAGAAATTCTTGTTTTTAAGTAATAGGATGGTTTATGATTATTAATGTAGACATACAAAGAAGGAGGAATAAATTATGTCAAAAGGAATAATAAAGTGGTTTAATAATGAGAAAGGGTATGGTTTTATAAATGGTACTGATAATGAAGATATTTTCGTTCATTATACAGCAATAAAATTAGATGGATATAAAACATTATCTGAAGGTCAAGAAGTAGAATTTAAATTAATTAAAACTGAAAAAGGTTTACAAGCAACTAATGTTACACCTGTAAAGCAAGAAGAATTAACTGCTATTATGTAGTAGTTTTTTTATTTTTATGTTATAATTTGTAAAAGGAGATGATAGTTTGAAATACATTATTAGAAGTAGCAAAAATGAAAATACAGAAGCTATAAAAAATTATATTGAGGAAAAATTAAATAAACTCAATAAGTATTTTGAAAATCCAGATGAAATAGAGGCAAGCATACTTACAAAACAAGATGGACGTATGCAAAGAATAGAGGTTACTATTCCAACACCACATTTTACATTAAGAAATGAGGTATCAGAAGAAGATTTATATGCTGCTATAGATTTAGTAAGCGATAAACTAGAAAGACAAATAAGAAAAAACAAGGATAAAATAAATAAGAAAATAAATAAAGTATATATACAAGAATTTCAATATGATTTAGAAGATGAATATGATGAAGAAACAAGTGTTGTAAAGAGAAAAAAGGTAGAATTAAAGCCGATTGATGAAGAAGAAGCTATAATTCAAATGAATATGCTTGGTCATTCATTCTTCGTATATAAAGATGTAGATACAAATGAAATTTGTGTATTATATAAAAGACAAGATGGCAATTATGGTGTAATTGAAACTAAATAAAAGTTCTTTTTTAAGAACTTTTTTATTTTTCTTGTAAAAGTTTTTTGCCTATTATATAATAGTAGATAGAAAGATAGGTAGAATAATAATGAAAAGAAAGTCAATGTTTTTAATAATAGTAATTAACTTTTTATTTTTTATAAATGTATCAAATGTAAGTGCAATAACTTGTGCTGATATTGATCAAAAAATATCAGATTATAATGCAACTGTAACAGAACTTAGTAAACTTGATTGTACAAAGGATACAGATTCCAGTATAGTTAATAGTTGTAATAAATTAAATCTTTTAAAAAGTCAGCAAATAAGTGAATTATATAGATATAAAGAAAACTATCCTAGTTGTACATCACAGAATACACAAATAGAAAAAATAATTAATGATAATAAAGATAATTGTAGTTTAGTATCAGATGGTTTTATTGAAAAAACAACAAGTTATTTTATGGGAATATTTTATATTTTAGGGCCAATCCTAGTTATTATATTTGGAACAATTGATTATACAAAAGCAATAGTAATTAATGATCCAGAAGCTTTAAAGAAGGCTACAAGAAATTTTTCAAAAAGATTGATATCTGTAATTTTATTATTCTTAGCACCTAGTATTGTAAACCTAATTATTAGTTTCAATACATCAGATAATATTTTAAGAGGAGATTCTTATGTATGTGGTGCTAATCATATTAATTTAAAAAAGACATATACAATTGAGTATGTAGAAAGAGAGGAAACAATTAGTTCTGGAAAAGGTGGAAAAAAAGGTTCATCTAGTACATCTGGTATGATAGCTGGTGAATTTGATGGATATATGATTAGAACAAAAAAACCAACAATGAAAGACAAAGCGTATTATAATCCAGCACTTGCAAATACAGGTCAATGTGTTTGGTATGTTAGAGGAAGAGCAATAGAAATATTAAATACAGTAAACATAAGTGCTGCACAAAGAAAAAAAGCAGTTAATAAAATAAATGAGCCTGCAGGAGAAGCAGCATATATGTTTTGGACTAACCCAATATATAAGTCTGTATTCGGAAGTAGTAATGATGTAAATAAACCAAAAGAGGGAGCAATAATCGTATTTAATAGAGCAGGAACTCATAAATATGGCCATGTTGCTATGGTTGAAAAAGTTTATACGAATGAAAAAACAGGCAAAGTTACGGCAGTTGATTATACAGAAGGATGGACAAATTATGGAAGTTGTCCAAATAGTAATATGAGTTGTTTTACTTTTAATTACAATAGTAAGGTTCCTTTGAAGCAAATAAAGAAAAATCAAATGGGTGAGCCATTTATGGGATATATATATTTATTAAATTAGGAGGCGAGAACATATGAAAAAGAAAATGTTAGTTATAATGATTATTTTTTTAGTAACTGGATGTACAGCTAATTATAACTTAACTATAAAAGATGACAATTTTATAGAATCGATTGATATTTCAACTCCTGTTTATAATAAAGATGAACTTACATCTTTAATAGAAAATGATCAGTTTGTTAAATCAACATTAAGTAGTGATGTTATTTATGAAAAAAATGTAACAGATGATGGTAATAATGTTAATGTAAATTTAAAACATACATATTCATTAGGTGAATATAACGAATCAGCTACAAATAAATGTTTTGAAAATTTCAAGGTTCAAGAGGATTCTGATTATTATACTATAGTAGCAGATAAGTTTTCTTGTTATGGAGGATTTGAACAATATGCTGATGAATATAAAATAAATATAAAAACAGATTACAATGTGATAAATAATAATGCAGATATTGTAAAAGGAAATGTATATACATGGAATATAAACAAAAATAATCATGAAAATAAATCTATTATTTTTCAGTTTTCAAAAAAAGAAAAAGATATAGATTATAAAAATATTTTTAAAGTAATAGGAATATCATTTTCTTGTGCATTATTAATATTAATAGCTGTTAAATTAATTTTAGACTATAAAAAGAAACAAACAATGGAAATGTAGGTGATAAAATGACTTTTTGTGAATTTTCCTTACCATTAAAAATTATAATGTATACAAAATATATATTTATGTTTTTATATGTTTTTTTGGGAGTATATTATTTTATAATAAAGAAAAAGCAAGAAAACATAGAATTATTAAAAAAAATATTAAGAATATTAACTATTATATTAATAATATATCTTATAGTATTTATAATACTTGGTTTTACAAACTTTAAAATAAAAAAATGTTTTTATAATTCTAATCCTATAAAAGTAACCTTGTCAGAAAAATTAACAAATACATATAAAAGTAATAGAACAATGGAAACAACAGATCAATATGTTAAAAATATAACTCCAGATGATTCAAGAAAAATTATTGGTGGTAATGAAATAAAAGTATATAATCAAAATACTTATCCATTATCTAACTATGAATTTAATTTTTCTAATAGTACTGATTCATTAACTTTTAAAAAATCTGGAACAGAAATCGCTACATTAGCTACAGTGATATCAAGTTTACCACAAGGTGATGATTCTAACCCTACAAAAATAATTGAGTATTTAAAGTATAGTGACTTAGATTTTAAGGATTCAATTAATATGGAACAAGCTCTTTCAATTCTATCTATAAAATATAGTTTTTCATATAGAAATATTACACAAAATGAGATTATAGGAGGTCTTAGAAAAGGTGGAATAGTAATGGCGCAAGTGTATGGAAAAAATACATCAAATATTTTTACATGTTCAAACAGTTATATAGTAATATATAATTATGATTCATCAGAAAGATTTTCAGTTATAAGTGTTAATGATAAAAATTATGATTACATTTGTCCAGTTGGAACATTAGGCTTTGGAAATTTAGTTCGAGCAAATATAAATGATAGAACATTTAGCTATGATGATATTACATATACAGCAAATAATTATTATTTATTATGGAGGTAGAATATGAAATTAAAAAAAGTATTATTACTATTATTAGTCTTTTTATTAACAGGTTGTTCGACAACTTATAATGTAACTTTAAAAGCAAATTCAAGTGTGCAAGAGAATGCTGAAATAAAAATAAATGATACTGAAGACAATTATAGTAGAATATTAAAATTGATTGAAAATTACAATATTTCAACAAAAAACTATAAAATTTCTAGAGATTCAGAAAATATAGTTATTACTTATAATAAGAAATATAATAATATTGAAAATTACGTATTAAATAGTTTTTTATATAAGCAAGTATTTAATGATATTCAAGTAAATAAAACAGTGTCAAATACAACTTTAGAAACAGATGCTAATTTTAATAATAACAATATTAGTATAAATAAAGATAATATTATAAATATTGAAAGTATGAAAATTAATTTAATTAGTGATTTACCAATATTAAAAGAAAATGCTGACTTAAAAGATGGTAACAAATATACATGGATATATAATGGAAATCAAAGAACAAAAAAGATATCTGTAACTTATTCAAATACTCCATCAATAATGACATATAAATCTATTACTATAAGTATTTTAATAATAATATGTTCTTTACTTATTGGAACTATTATATATAGAAGAGTAAAACAAAAACAAGCAATTTAACATTGATAATTCAATGTTTTTTTGTTGTATCTAAACTTTAAATTTGTTATAATGTAATAGGGAGATGAATATTTTGAACATATTAAGAAGATTATTCGATTTTGAATACAAAGAATTAAGAAAAAATATGGCAATAGCTGATAAGATTGAAGAGAAGAGTGAAGAATATAAAGCATTGTCAGACGAAGAGTTAAAAGAAAAAACAAATGAATTTAAAGATAGATTAAAAAATGGGGAAACATTAGATGATATAACTGTAGATGCGTTTGCTACCGTAAGAGAAGCTGCTAAAAGAGTAATAAATGAATATCCTTTTTATACACAAATTCTTGGTGCACTTGCAATTAATGGCGGTAATATCGCTGAAATGAAGACAGGTGAAGGTAAAACATTAACATCTGTTATGCCTGCATATTTAAATGCATTAACAGGTGAAGGAGTTCATATTGTAACAGTCAATGAATACCTTGCTTCTCGTGATGCAAACTGGATGGGTCAAATTTTTAAATTTCTAGGATTAACTGTTGGAATTAATGGTAGAGATTTATCACCAGAAGAAAAGAGAGAACAATATAACTGTGATATTCTTTATTCAACAAATAATGAAATAGGTTTTGATTATTTACGTGACAACATGGTTATAAGAAAAGAAGATAGAGTTCAAAGACCATTAAATTTTGCAATAGTTGATGAGGTTGACTCAGTATTGATAGATGAAGCAAGAACACCACTTATAATATCTGGTGGGGCAATGCATTCAACAAATCAATATATGGATGCACAAAGATTCGTATGTAAATTAAAGGAAAATGAAGATTTCACTATTGATGAAAAAACTAATAGTATAAGTTTAACTGATGAAGGATCAAGAAAATGTGAGAAATTTTATCATATAGATAATATGTATGATATACAATATTCAGCTTTAGTTCATCATGTAAATCAAGCTTTGAGAGCAAACTTTACTATGAAAAATGAAGTGGATTATGTAGTTCAAGATGGAGAAGTTGTAATAGTTGATCAATTTACAGGGCGTTTAATGAAGGGTCGTGCATTCTCTGAAGGATTACATCAAGCAATAGAAGCAAAAGAGGGAGTACAAATTCAAGAGGAAACAAAAACTCTTGCAACTATTACATTCCAAAATTTATTTAGAATGTATAAAAAATTATCAGGTATGACAGGTACTGCAAAAACAGAAGAAGAAGAGTTTAGAGAAATATATAACATGTATGTAATTGAAATACCTACTAATAAACCAATTATTAGACAAGATATGGCAGACTTAATTTTTGCAACAAAAAAAGATAAATATAAGGCAATCATTGAAGAAATTAAAACAAGACATAAAACAGGTCAACCAATATTAGTTGGTACAATTGCAATTGAAACTAGTGAATTAATAAGTGAAATGCTAAAAAAAGAAAAAATTAAACATGAAGTTTTAAATGCTAAGAATCATGCTCGTGAAGCAGAGATAATAGCAAAAGCAGGTGAAATGAATTCAGTTACAATCGCAACAAATATGGCTGGTCGTGGTACCGATATTAAACTTGGTAAAGGTGTAAAAGAATTAGGTGGCTTATGCGTAATAGGTACAGAAAGACATGAATCAAGACGTATAGATAATCAGCTTAGAGGTCGTGCAGGACGTCAAGGAGATCCAGGTTATACTCAATTCTATGTAAGTTTCGAAGATGATTTAATGGTTAGATTCGGAACAGATAGATTTAAAGATTTACTACAGGCAGCTGGACTTGGGACAACAATTAATTTAAGAAGTAAAGCTATGACTAAAAATGTTGAAACAGCGCAAAAAAAAGTTGAAGGAAATAACTATGACATAAGAAAAAATTTACTTCAATATGATGATGTTATGGCAAAACAAAGAGAAATAATGTATGAAAGAAGAAATGAAATATTAGATAAAGATTCAATACATGATTCAATAATTAGATTAATTAAAAATCATGTTGAAAATGTTATAACATCACATTTAATTAATCAACCTACTTTAGAAGAATTTGATTGTTCTGAAATTTGTGAATATGTAAATGAAAATTTGCTTAAAAATACTAAAATAAAAGTTGAAGATATATATGATAAAGACCCAAGAGATGTTATTCAAATGTTACAAGAAAAAGTAGTTGGTGAATATGAAAATAAAATAAGTGATTTACCAGAGGAAATAATAAATGACTTTGAAAAAGTAATTATGCTTAGAGTTATAGATACTCATTGGATGGAACATATAAATACAATGGATCATCTAAAGGAAGGTATTAACTTAAGAAGTTATGCACAAACTAATCCTCTTGTTGCATACACAAAAGAAGGATTTGATTTATTTGATGAAATGCTTGATACAATATATAAAGAAACAACATTATATTTATTAAAAGCAGAAATAAAACAAAACTTGGAAAGAAAACAAGTAGAAAAACCAGTATCAACGAATGATAATAGTGGTGATGTAAAAAGAAAACCTAAAAAAGTTGAAAAAATAGGTAGAAATCAATTATGTCCATGTGGCAGTGGTAAGAAATATAAGAATTGTTGTGGAAAGTAGCTTGTTTTATAAGTAATTGTGAGTTTGACAATAGTCAAAAAAAGGCACAAAATTATGCACACAACACCATTTGTGCACATTTTGTGCTCATAAATGAAAAAACAATATTTCATTTAAATAATAGCTGCTTAAATATTTTAAATTTTGCAAAAATTGTAATATAACTGATTGTATATTGTAAAAGATTAAACTTGCGACTATTTTTGACTACTTCAAAAATATAATTGTTGTTGTGTTAAATAAAGTAATTTGAGAAAGAAGGTTTACAAATGATAAATTATTACATTCATCAAATTGGTAATATTAATGATAAAAGAACTTATGAAAGATTAATCAACATTCTAAAAAGTAAAGCAATTTGTTCACGTGGCTTTCTTGAGAAAGAAGGTATTAACTTTGAATATGGAAATCCCTCTTTTAAACTTGATATACCGGAAGATAAAAAATGGATGTATTATGATGAAGATATTCACAAAAATAGAGTATCGTTATCTGATCCGGAAAATAGATTTATAAAGAAATGTATTGATAAAAAAGATGAAGGAAATTATACCTGCTTCAATTATAATTATATTGCCTTTGCTATTTCAAGAGAGGTGCCAATTGTTCCCAAAGAACAAACTAAAGGCCTTGCGATAGGTGAAGTACAGGTATCTAATAAAATTGATTTAGAATATATAGAAGGATTGATACTTCCATTTTCACAAGAACAACTACAGCATGAAGAAATCAAATTGTTTGTTGATAAAATATATGAAATTTGTGAAAAAAATGATTTGCCTTTAAATATTTATAATTATGCGGGTGAGTTAATAAAACAGAAATCTTCGAAAAAAACCAAATAATTTTATCGAAGCAACATTGTCGTTAAATTAATTGTGCTTTTCATAATGGTAGTATGTACTTAGAGAACGAATGATATGATGATAACAATGTGTTCAATTTGTGTGCAAAAATTAAAAATTGTATAGTTCTATATATACTATATGTATGACATAATACCAATACCGTCCAGATCCATTTTCCTTGAAAAATATATAATACTATATATATTTCATAGTATCATATATACTGAAAAAGAACGAACTTGTGGCTCAGGACGCAAGTATAAACAATGTTGTGGTAAATAAATCATTTTATAAAGTTAAAAATTATTGGTGGAGGAGATAAAATGAGTTCAAGAATATTTATACAGGATTCAGCAACACTTGCATTAATATATAATTATGATGCAACAGGAAGTAAGATATTATCATTGAGCAAAATAGAAGCGTTTGATAGTAAAATAGATAGTAATTTAGAAGAAATGAATAGTAAAGTAAATATGGTTTATCCATTAGATTATTCAAAGTTAATATATTTTAAATCTTATGATGAAAATGGGAATTGGTATTGTATATTAAAACCAAATTTCAATAGAGAACAAATGGAAATAAATTATATGTATAAAATACCAATTGATGTTATACGTGCTTCAAAAAATGAAAATGCTCTTGACGTACTAGGATTAAAATTAGAAGATAATAAAATTGTAAAAAAAGAAAAAAACAAAGTTAAGAGTATGAGTTTAAAATCTGAATATGCTGTATAAAATTTTAAGAATAAACAGTATTGTTATCATAATAACAAATTTTTATACGTCAGAAACGAATATTATGTAACATATAAATAATAATTATTAAAAGCAGTAATTAAACGAAACCAAGAAAGAAACGAAGTTACTAAAATAACAGGAACAAATGATAGTAAAGATAAAGTAAAAACAACAAGAAAAGTAGAAAAGATAGATGAAAATGAATTATGTTCTTGTGGCAGTGGACGCAAGTATAAACAGTGTTGTGGTAAATAAGCCCGCGAATCCGCATAAAATAAGTGATTGCGGGCTTTTCTATGATTACAATATTTAGGTAATTATAGGCATGTCTTTTGTCTTAGATAAGTTTTTTTGCTAAATCAGCCTTAAAATTTAAAAAGTGTGTTATAATATTATTAGGAGGAATTAATATGAATGATGGAATTAATTATGGAGTAAATAATCAATCACACACACTTGGAGAAATTGATATGAATATGCCTTGTACATCACTAGATGGGAAAGTGTGGACAAATCTAAAAGATGCGATGCAATATAATGAGACATATTATAATAGCATTACAAATGAGTTAAAAACAGATGTTTCCATTGGTGAATATAATATGGTTAATACACCAAAAGATGAAGTAAGTGATAGTGAATTAAATCTAGTTGATACAAATACACAAGAGAATATTGATAACATTGATAAAGCTTCTATTAAACCATTTAAATCATTAGATGGAAAAGAATGGGGAAATATTGATAAAGCAGTAGAATATAATAAGCTTTATTTTGAAAAAATGAGAATTAGAGATAATTTAATTATTGATGATGGGAAACATGGATTTGGTTCGAGATAGAAATTCAAGATTTTTTGATATTAAATAAAACATTTTAATGTTTTTTAGATAAGTTGTTGAATAAATACTTGCAATATTTCAATAAAAAATTATAAATTTGAAATAAAAAATACCAATTTAAAAGAAAAAAATTACAAGTTTGTTTTAATATCTTACCATGTGGCTCAGGACGCAAATATAAACAATGTTGTGGTAAATAATGATTAAAAACAGCGTAAACCCAAGTAATATAAGGGTTTGCGCTATTTTTATACAATTCTCAAAAATTGTAAAAAATTACAACTTAAAAATTTTAGATAAGTTTTAGATAAGTATTTCAAAATTATCGAAGTGCTTCAAAGCCGTATAAAACATGGCCAAAGTGAATATAAAATTAGATAAGTTTATGCTATAATTATTGTAGTAGTTGGTTATATGGAAAATTTAGAGTTAATATTTCAATCAGAGAATATATTTTATGTAAAAATGAATGAATATTTACTAAAAGAATATTTAAAAATTGTTGTTTAAAAAAAATTTTTAATAAAAATCAGATAGTAAGTTTGGTTAGTAAACAAATCAATGATAAAAATGCCCATATTTATTCTATGATTGAAAAAGAAACAAATGAATATATCGGTAATTTTGAAATAATTATTAAAAAAGATAATGTTGGTGAAATCTTGTTATCTATTATACCAAAAAACAAAACAGGCATTATGGTACAGAATCAATAAAAGCAATGATTAATTATGTTACTAAAGAATTTAATTATACATGAATTTGAATTATATGTTAAATCAGATAATTCTCGAGCAATACATTGTTATTTGAAAATTGGATTTATAACAAGCAATCCAGAATTAACAGAAGAGGACATTCATATGAATTATAAAAACAAATAATATAAGATAATTAATAAAAAAGCCATACAATATTGATTTAAGAACAAATGTTTGCTATAATATATAACAAAGGAGGATTGGTAACTTGAATCATATAGAAGAGTACAAAGAAAAAACTTTTGAAGATATAAAACATATTGATGACCTTGGAAATGAATATTGGGAAGCAAGAGAATTAATGTTGGCTTTGGAATATTCAAAATGGGAACATTTTGCTAAAGTAATTAATAAAGCGAAAATAAGTTGCAAACTAAGTGGAATTAATGTAAATGATCATTTTCCCGTTATAGGGAAAACGATAAAAATGCCTAAAGGAGCTACAAAAGAGGTTATTGATTATAAACTTTCTAGATATGCATGTTATTTAATAGTACAAAATGCAAGTCCAGTAAGACATAAATCAGTTGCATTAGGTCAAACATATTTTGCTGTCCAAACAAGAAAAATGGAAATTAATCAAGAAGAGTATTCTAAATTATCAGAAGATGAAAAAAGACTATATACTAGAATTAATGTAAAAAATAAAAACAAGTATCTATTTGATACAGCTAAAAATGCAGGAGTGCAAAATTATGGAAAGTTCAATGATTATGGATATAGAGGATTATATGATGGGGAAACTGCAAAACAAATTGCCAAAAGAAAAGGTATTGATCCAGATAAAGAAGATATATTAGATTATATGGGGAGTACAGAATTAGCAGCTAATTTATTTAGAATAACTCAAACGGATGAAGTTTTAAAAAATAAAAAAGTTAACAATGAAGAAGATGCATGTAAAACACATCATGCAGTTGGTCAAGCTGTTAGGAACACAATAAAGAAAATTGGGGGTACTGTTCCAGAAAAATTACCTACCCCAGAAAAATCTATCAGGGAATTAGAACAAGAAGAACTTAAAAGAATATCTAACAAATAGTGTTATTCAAAAATTGTAAAAAATTAAAATCAAGTTTTTTTAGATAAGTTTTTAAATAAGTTCTGCTAGGTTTGTTGAGTGTTCTGGGGTGCAACCAAGTGCCGAATTAACGTGTCAAATGCTTCCAAAAACTATCAAAAAACTCAATACCAAAGGCCTTGTGGTTCGGGAAATAAATACAAGCAATTAGATATAATCCAATGCATATGGGTGATTATATTAAACAATTAGATACAATCCTTTCTAGTACTGGAGAAAAGATTCTTGTTGGTGCAGGTACAGTTAGTCATAACAAAGCACTTGAAAAAGCAAAATTTGAATATAAGAAATATCAAGTAAAAACAATAAGCCCAGTAGAAAAAGAATATTTAGAAACTTTAAAAGTAATAAGTAATAAAATTGATGATAAAGCAAAGAATGAATAGAGTGCATCATGTAGGTATATCTATTTTTATATGTGTATGAAAATAAGTCAGTAAAATTTACTGACTTTTATTTTGTATTTCTATCAAAATTTAAAATTTGTGTTATAATATTTGATACATTGGTGGTGATATAATGTCTAAAATTAGTAATGTGCTTACCATGATTGAATATTTAAGCACAGGTAGAAAATATAGTATTGCTGAATTGTCTGAAAAGTTAGAAGTTACTCCTAGGATGATTAGAGTATATAAAGATGAAATAGAAAAGGCTGGTATTTATATTGATACTATAAAAGGACCTTATGGTGGATATGTTTTAAATCAAAATATAAATGTTCCAAAAAGATTTATAACACCAAATGAAATAAATATAAAAAACAAAAATTTATTTAATTTAATAAATAGAGCGATTAAAGAAAAAAGAAAGTGTTTAATAGAGTATTATTCTAAAAATGAAAAAATTTTTTCAAAAAGAACTATTCACCCATATGACTTAATTCTTTTAGGTAATGAATGGGGAGTTGCAGCTTATTGTGAATTAAAAGAAGAAATAAGACACTTTTATATAAATAGAATAAAATCTATTGAATTATTAGAAAAATTTTATAACTGACATATATATTACCTCTTTCTTTGTTATGATTTAATTAAAGAAGGAGATTTTATAATGATTAAACATACACATACAGAAACAACACAAATAAACTTTTCAAAGTTGAAAGAAAGAATATTAAGTATAAATGATCCAATATTAAATAAATCTAATGGTATTAGAGAAATGTTATATCAATTAACAATTAATAATAAGCCAACATTAATAGTGGCAACAGGAGGCTCAAAAGTTGTTGCATATTATTTACAATTGGTTATAGAAAGATTAGAAATTGATGGGATTATTTGTGAGGTAATAGAACCAAGAGATTATTTTTACAAAGCTAATAGAAATCAGTTTTCAAATTTAATAGCAATATCTACGAGTGGAAGCACAAATGGAATTAAAGAAACATTAGAAGCTTTTAATGGTAATAAAATTTTAGTTACTCAAGATAATCATGAAAGCAATTACCAAGTCATTTCTTGGGGTAATGTAAAATATGAAACTGAAAAGAGTTTTATTTCGCTAGCATCTAGTTTAGGTCCAATAACATTAATACTTGATGTAACAGCTTCATTAAATATGGAGATAAGTTCTAGTGAGGTAAAAAAAATAAATGATAAGATAAAACAATTATTAAATAAAAGTAGAGAGAAAATAGATAAATTATCATCAGATTTTAAAAATGTATCTTTAATTCAAATAATGAGTGGATATGAAACAAAGGCATCAAGTTGTGTTTTAGAATCAAATTTAGTAGAAACTGGATTAGCCTCAACAGTTATCCATGATAAAGGTTCATTTTGTCATGGAAGAAGTAACCTGTTATTTCAGTATCCAGATAGTCATATTATCTATTTGTATCATCAAAGAAAAGAATTAGATAATATGCTAATCGAATCAATAAGCAAGGAATATTCTAATATATCTATTTTTGATACAGAAGATATAAATGAAGATTATTTTTGGAAGGAATATTATCTTATATTGCAAATGTACTTTTTATCTAAGAAAATTGCTGATGATAAAAATATTAATTTAACGCAACCGGAATATGATCCAAAATTGATAAAAAAACTATATAATTTTAGAGGAGAGATGTAAAATGAAAAATATAATTTATGTAACTGGAAATTATGGCAAATATGTTTCAGTCAAGGAATGTTTTGCAGAAAAAAATATAGAAATAGATTTTTATAAATATGATTTTGAAGAAATTGAAATAAATGACATTGAAAAAATATCAAGAAAAAAAGCATTAGATGCATACAAAATTTTACAAACACCTTGTTTTGTAGCTGATACAGGATTTTATATAGATGATTATCCTAATAATCCAGGATATCCTGGAGCATTTGTTAAAAGAAGTGGAATTAGTTCAAATATAGATGAATTACTTGAAACAATGAAAAACCAAAGTAATAGAACCTGTAAATTTGTTGATTGTTTAACTTTTTATGATGGTAATGAATTTTATACCTTTTATGGAGTAAGTAGTGGAACCTTAGCATTTAGTAAAAAAGGAGATTCGATTAAAAGAGCAAAATCTAATCTTTGGTATGTATTTATACCAACTAATTGTACCAAAACTTTAGCAGAAATGACTGATGAAGAAAGAAAAAATAGAAAAGATGGACATACATCGGCAACTGAGTTATTCGCTGAATGGTACAAAAATACCTACTTAAAACAAAATGTAAAAAAATATCATTATCATAATGATATTAATGATGAATTTTTAATATAAATATTTATAAAAATTAGGTATAAATAATTTAGAAGGTAAATGGGAATAGTGTGTACAAATAAAATATGATATTATATATAATAACAGAAAAGTCCTAAAGTATCATACTTTAAGACTTTTTTATTAAATTGATTTCTTATAACTATTTTCTTGTTCCATTTTTTCATGAATTTTTGGAGCAACAACTTTCCTATTATCTAAAAAGTAAAATAAAACGTTTTAAACAACAAAATTTAAGTTTAATTAATTTATTATGTTCATCTACATGATATAATATATAAAATGATAAATAGTAAATTGAAAGTGAGATGAAATAATGAAAATAGAAAATATAAATTTAGATAATGTTAAAGTAGCAATTTTTGATTTTGATGATACATTAGCAATCCATAAGGATAAAGATTTTTTAATACATCGTGGAGAAAGTGAAGAAAAAAGATTGGGTTATTATTTAAATGCTTATCAGAATCCTGATACTTTTTATGAGTATATTGAACCATGTATGAGATCTGAAGTATTATATAATTTTATTAATGATTTAAGAAATAAGAATATCAAAATGTATTGTTTATCCGGAATGAAGTTTTCATTCCATTTAAAATCAAAACAAAATTTTATTAATAAGCATTATGGTGATGATATTGAGGTTATATCTGCTTCTACACAAGAGTTAAAATTAGATGGTGTAAAGATTATTAAAAGGCTTAATAATTGTAATTTAGAAGAAATATTATTTATAGATGATAGAAGTGATGTTATTGATCTATTAAATGCGAATGGCATAAATTCAATTCTTGTAAAAGATATAGAAAATTGTAATAAAATTTGCTAAAATACAATCAAGTGAAACAAAGTTTAACTAGAATAAAGTTCATGTTGTTCATAAAAAATAAAAAACAATGTTGTAGCAAACAACTATACAATTTCTCATAAAAAGAATCTATAAAATAAAAAAAGTAATAAAGATATTAATTTAAGATCTTTATTACTTTTATTTTCTAATTAAATATAGTTTTTTATTTTTCTCACTTACCGTTTCGTATGATAATTTATAACGATTTGCTTGATCAATTTTTTGTTTGATTGTTTTATCAACGTAATCCATTTGTGGGTAGTTCATTGGTGTGATAAGCCCAAAATATAAATTTTTAAACTTTAAACTATTTTTCATAGCATTGATCAAATGATCTTCTTGTTCAGCCGATAAATCTCCTTCTGAAAAATCCTCAAAAAAGACAACAGTATCAAATTCTTCAATAGATGGTATGTCATAACTATATTTTTTATATAATCTTTTTACAGGTTGATGTAAAAAATGATAATCATTATAAATTGTTTTAGGAACTAAAATTTTACTATCTTCTAAATAACCATAAGCTCCATCAATACAATAATCATTTAGTTCTTGATAATTTACTTTTTTAGATAATAAATATGGATTATATGCTCTTAATTCTTTTGATAATGATAAAGGTGCAGATTGTAATAATTCTAATATTCTTTGGTAATTGTTAGGATTAAAACCTTCTGATAACATATACTTTAACATTAATAGTGAATCTATTTTTTTCATAATATCCCCCTCATTTCTAATGGTGGACTATTCTATCATAATAGTTTATAAATGTCAAAAATTTAAATAACAACTGATGTTATAAATGCTTAAAACCTTTATGTGATAGTTTTAAAATTAGAAAAAAATGTACAAAAATTAGTTTGCATAAAGTTTACAATAGACTATTATAATTTTATAAAAAATATATTTAATGTGGTAAAATTAAAATAGGAGGAGAAGAATATGGATAATGGTAGTAATGTAGTTGTTAAACAAAGTAAAGGATTGATAGTGGTTATAATTCTTTTAGTACTTGCTTTAATTGGATTATCAACATATGTTGTATATGATTCAAAAAATGCAAATAAGTATATAAAAGAAGAAGAAAAGATTACGTCACAAAACAAAAAGGTAGATGATTTAGAAAAAAATGAAAGTAATAAAACAGATACAAAAAAAGTATTAAGTGAAGTAAGTGATGTTTATAAAGAAGCATATAATGTAATTAATTCACATGAAGAATATACTAAATATGATGAAAATGAATTAAGCCCTTATTTTACAAAAAAATCACTTAATATAATAGAAAAAATGGTTACAAATTCATCAAATACTAATCCAGCATTTTTTAGCGTTTTATTTGGGCGTACTAATCAATCTATAAGACCTTTAACTATTTTATATGCAACAGATGATACAGTGTTTGCAACAGGTCAAACTATTGATAATTCACAAGGTGATAAGGATGAATATCCTTTATACATTGTATTTAAAAATGATAATGGAACTTGGAAAATAGATTTATTTGAATAAAAATAGTTAAAATTTGGAAATGTTTAAATACATTTCCTTTTTTTGTCGATTTATGTTATAATTTTTATGGTGATAATATGGATAGTAAGACATTAGAAAATATTATTAAAGAATTAAATGACAAAATAGATGTAGTATGGAGGTTACTTTGATGTAGATTCAAAGATAAACGAATTAGAAAAACTGGAACAACAAAGTTTGAGTTCAGATTTTTGGAATGATAATCAAAAAGCTACAGAAATTTTGAAGAAAATAGGTGACTTAAAAAAGGTTATTAATGAAGTAAAATCGATAAAAGAAAATCTAAATTCTAATAAAGAATTATTAAATTTAAATGATCAAAATATAAATGAAGAAATAGAAAAAGAACTAAAAATAATAAAAAATAATGTAGAACATTTAGAACTAGAAACAAAACTATCTGGAAAAAACGATAAAGATAATGCGATATTAGAACTTCATCCAGGTGCAGGTGGAACAGAGAGTTGTGACTGGACTGAAATGCTTTTGAGAATGTATCTTAGATGGTGTGAAAAAAATGGATATTCATATGAAATACTTGATAAATTAGATGGTGAAGAAGCTGGATTAAAAAAAGTAGTTGTACTTATAAAAGGTTTAAATGCTTATGGATATTTAAAAGGTGAAAGAGGAGTTCATAGACTTATAAGATTATCTCCATTTGATTCATCAAATAGACGACATACATCATTTGCAGCAGTAGAGGTTGTACCAGAAATAAATGAAAATATAAATATAGAAATAAAAGATAGTGATATAAGAGTAGATGTATATAGAAGTAGTGGAGCTGGAGGACAAGGAGTAAATACAACAGATAGTGCTGTTAGAATTACACACCTGCCAACAAATATAGTGGTAACCTGTCAAAATGAAAGAAGTCAATTAAAAAATAAAGAAATAGCAATGAAAATATTAAAATCAAAGTTATATGCTTTAGAAGAACAAAAAAGATTAGAAGAATCTGCCGAGTTAAAAAAAGGACAATCAGATATAAATTTTGGTTCACAAATAAGAAGTTATATAATGCATCCATATTCAATGGTAAAAGATCATAGAACAAACTATGAAACAAGTAATGTTAATAAAGTTCTTGATGGTGACATCAATGATTTTATAGAGGCATATTTAAGGAGGTAAAAATGGGAATATTAAAGAAAAAATTAGTAGATGAAGATATTTTAGGAATAATTGAAAATAAAAATCTGGTCAAGAGATATGTGGTATTAATTGCAGGTATTTTTTTAGCAGCAGTATCATATAATTTATTTTTCTTAAGAAATAATTTAGTATATGGTGGAACAGGAGGTATTGGTACAATATTTCAAGAATATCTTGATCCATCATTGACTATTTTAATTGTATCAATGATATGTTTAATTTTATCATTTATATTTTTAGATAAGAAAAAAGCATTAAATTCAGTAGTAGGTTCATTGTTATTACCTATATTTGTAAAACTTACAGAAAATTTTTCAATATCGGTTCCATCAGATGACATAATGCTTATTGCAATATGTGGAGCTGTATTAAGTGGTATTGCAAATGGTATAACTAGTAAAACTGGATTTAGTACAGGTGGAACAGATTCATTAGTTCATATAATGGTAGACAAATTTCATATGTCATTTGGTAATGCATTTTTAATATTAAATGGATTTATTGTATTACTTGGTGGTTATAAATTTGGATGGAGAATAATGCTTTATGCAATGATAATCCTTTATATAATGAGCATTATTACTGACAAAGTTGTTTTAGGTATATCAGAAAATAAAACATTCTTTATTGTAACTGATGAAGAAGAAAGAGTTAAAAAATATATATTAGAAAATTTATCAAGAGGTGTAACTGTACTTGATGCCCATGGTGGTTATAGTAATGGAAAAATAAAAGTTATTATGGCAGTAATACCTTCATCAGAATATTTTAAAGCAAGAGAAGGAATATTACAGATTGATCCAGATGCATTCTTTACAATAACTGATTCATATCAAGTATATGGTGCAGATGATCATAGAAAACATGAAAAAGAAGGAGGGAAAAAATAATGGAATTTATAAGAATTAATGATGTATCAAAAGTATATTCATCAGGTGTAACAGCAGTATATGGACTTAATTTAAAAATTAAAAAAGGTGATTTTGCATTTATAATTGGTGCTTCTGGAAGTGGTAAATCAACACTTATAAAAATGTTATATAGAGAAGAAAAAGCTACTAGTGGTGAAATTATAATTGGTGGAGTAAATGTAGGAAGATTAAAAAATAGAAAGGTATATAAACTTAGAAGAAAATTAGGAATTGTTTTCCAAGATTTTAAATTATTACCAAGACTAACAGTTTATGAAAATGTTGCATTTGCTTTAGAAATGTATGGACTTCCAAAAGAAGAAATAAGACAAAAAACTCTAAAGGCATTAGATTTAGTTGGTTTAAAAGAAAAAGTAAAAAGTTATCCAGATCAATTATCAGGAGGAGAACAACAAAGAGTATCAATAGCGCGTGCTATTGTAAATGCCCCAAAATTATTAATATGTGATGAACCAACAGGAAATCTAGATCCAGATACTTCTCTTGAAATAATGAAAGTATTAGAAGTAATTAATGATTTAGGAACAACAGTTATAGTTGTTACACATGATAGAGATATTGTTAATAAAATGAAAAAGCGTGTAATTTTACTTGATAAAGGTAGATTAAAAAAAGATTTTGAGAAAGGAACTTATGATAAAAATGAAAAATATTAGAATTTTAACAAGAAATATAAGAGATGGTATTAAAAATGTTATAAGAAACTTTAGTTTATCGATGGCGTCTATATCATGTATTACAGTAACATTATTACTAGTTGCAATTGCAATGATTGGATCACTTAATGTTGAAAATTTTACTAAAATAATAAGGGATGATTTTACTATTGTTACTTATATAAAAACTGAATCAGATGAAAATAAAGAAAGTGAAATAAAACAAGAAATTGAAAAAATGAATAACATTGAATCAGTAACATTTGATTCAAAAAAAGATATAGCAGAAAGAATGAAAAAAGAATCAGAAGTATTTAATGATATTATGTCATCATGGAATGATGATGAAAATCCACTTTATGATACATACTTAGTAAAAGTAAAAGATTCTGAAAAAATTTCTTTGGTAGCAAAAAAAATTGAAAAAATAGATGGAGTTGCTATGGTTAAGTATGGAGAAGGAATGATTGATTCATTAATTTCTATATTTAAGATAGTAGAAAAAATATTGATTGTTATGGTTGTTTCTTTAGTGGTTGTAACAGCTTTCTTAATAATAAACACAATAAAAATTACAATATTCTCAAGACAAGAAGAGATAGAAATAAAAAGATTGGTTGGATCATCAAATATGTCAATAAAACAACCATTTGTGATTGAAGGTCTATTTATTGGTTTATTAGGTTCAATAATACCTGTTTTATCTACAATATATGGGTATACAGCTTTATATGAAAAAACAGGAGGAAAATTATTTTCCCAATTTATAAAATTAGTTAAACCATATCCATTTGTATTTATGGTTTCAGGTATTCTTGTTTTAATTGGTGTAGTTGTTGGTATGGTAGGAAGTAGTAGTGCTGTAAGAAAGTATTTAAAAATATAATGAAAAATATAAAAAATATAGTATTAATATTAATAATTTCAATTATTATAATACCTATTAATGCCAACGCAAAAACATTAGGACAATTAAAAAGTGAATATAATCAATTAGAACAAAAATATAATGATAAAAAGAACGAAAAAAAGAATAATGAGGCACAATCAGCCACAACTTCTAAAAGAATAGATAGCATATATGTTGAAATAGCACAAGCTGGTAAGGATATAGAAAAATTAAATAAAGATATAGAAACTTTAAATAAGAAAATAGATGAAAAAAGTAAACAGGTAAAAGATTTAATGAGATTCTTTCAAGTTTCAGAAGGAGATTCTACTTATTTAGAATATATATTTTCAGCTGAAAGTATAACTGATTTTATATATAGATTATCAGTTACAGAACAATTATCAACATATAATAATAAACTTATTAGTGATATGCATAATATGATTAAAGAAAATAAAGATAATATAGAAAATTTACATAAAAAAGAAGCATCTTTAGAAGCTTTACAAGTTGAATTAAAGCAAAAATTAGTGGTTCTTTCAGAACAACATGCAATTCTTGATGATGAAGAAGAATCAATAGAAAAAGATATAAAATATAATAAGCAAATAATTGATTATTATATAAAATCAGGATGTAAAGAAAGTGAAGATATAAATACCTGTGTTAAAGGGCAATTACCTGCTGATACGTCTTTTTGGAGACCTCTTCAATCTGGAACAATGTGGAGTACATGGTATTCAGATGTTTTGACTGGCACAGGAGGAAAATGTAGATCTCATGCTGGAGTAGATATATCAGCTAATTATGGAACTCCAATATATGCTGTTGCAGCAGGAAAAGTATCTGTAGCGGCATATTCAAGTGATGGATATGGAAATAAAGTCGTTATTCAACATAATATAAATGGAAAAGTTTATACAACATTGTATGGTCACATGAGCAGTATAAAAGCAAAAAAAGGTGATGTAGTAACAAAAGATACGGTTATAGGGTATGTTGGTAGTACAGGAAGAAGTCAGGGAAATCATTTGCATTTAAATATATGTGAGGGAACAAAAAGCTGTATATTAAGAGGTGATACAGTTGATCCAGGTAATTATATAAATTTTCCGGCAAACAAAAGATCATTTTCAAATAGAACAACTGCATATAGTGGTTATTATTCAGATGAATGTCATTGGAGAAAATAAAAGATTGTTTTAAAACAATCTTTTTTTGTACTAAAATAATAGCTAATAGTAAAAATAATACATAATATATTTATGAAAAGGGGGAAATAAAATGAATAATTGTTGTAAAGATGAAGAAATAATAAAAATGATAAATCAAAATAAAAAATGTTGTAGACCATGTTTTGGACCAACTGGTGCGACAGGTCCAACAGGTCCAGCAGGTCCAACAACAATAAGTGTTGGTGTAACAAATACTGGAAATCCAGGAACATCAGCATCCGTTACAAATGTTGGAACAAATCAAAATGCAATATTTGATTTTACTGTACCGGCAGGCCCAACAGGACCACAAGGAATACAGGGTATAGCAGGACCAACAGGTGACGTTGGTCCAACAGGACCACAAGGACCACAAGGTATAACAGGACCACAAGGACCACAAGGATTGGTAGGCCCAGTAGGTCCAGCGGGTTCACAAGGTGAGCAAGGAATACAAGGAATTCAAGGCCCAACAGGTCCAACAGGCCCAGCAGGTCCAGCAGGACCAATAGGACCACAAGGTGTTGCAGGACCACAAGGAATTCAAGGTCCAACAGGTCCAGCATTAAGTACTTTTGGTAGAAAATATAATATAACTGAAACTCCATTATCATTAGAAGCAAATATAGGCCAAAATGTTGCATTAGGAACTACAGGTCCAGTTAATAATGTAACAACAAATACTCAAAATACACTTACAGTTGTTGAAAATGGCGTATATTTAATTGAATATTATTTTTCAGGAAGTTCAAGTGTAAATACAACATTAACAATTGGAGCGAAACAAAATGCTAGTAGTATTGGTAGTACAACAATAACAAAAGAAATTAATGCAAACACAAATACAGATTTTGTTGGAAGCACAATAAATTCATTGTCCGCAGGTGATGAAATAGGAATATCAATTTTATCAAATAATCAAGCAACTGTAACACCATCATCAGGAACTAATGCTTATTTAAATATAGTTAGAATATCATAAATATGAAAGAAAAATTCAAAAAAGAATTTTTCTTTTTATTAACAATAATATGTATTTGAACATATTATATATTGATTATAGGAGGTATATATGGATAATTGTGAAGAGAAAAAAATACTTGAGTCTATTAATAAAAGAAAATGTAAACTTTGTTTTGGTCCTACAGGACCGCAAGGCCCAACAGGACCACAGGGTAATCCTGGTATATCAGAAACAATAGAAATTGGTAATACTATAACGGGAGATGCAGGAAGTAATGCTGTTGTTACTGATAGAGGAGGACCTAATCATGTTTTAGATTTTACAATACCAAGAGGAAATGATGGACCAAGTAAAATAAAAAATGCATATCTTGTTACATATAATGATGGGACATATCCAGATGGTTTAAATATAAAAGTAGAAGAAAGAATTCCTGTTGATAGAATAGAATTAGATGTTGATAATTTAGTTACATTAAATAATGTTGAAAAAACATTAAGTTTTAATCAAGTAGGTTATTATAAAATTACCTATATTATTTCATCAATGATTAAAGAAACAAATAATAATTTTAATCCTGATACAGATTTCATATCAATTGGTTTAAGATTATTAAATACTGATAATATTTATATAGGTTCAAGTAAGTGGGGATATAAGAATGAATATACTTATGTTTCTGGTCAAGGAATACTTGCTGTTGATGATACTAAAAATATATATGAGTTAGTAAATATAGGGCAAAAAGATATATATATTCTAACTCCAGATTTAAATAATATTAAATCTAATTCATATTTTACTAATGCTTTGGTAAATATAGTTGTAGAATATTTAGGAAAATAAGGTGATTATAATGAATAAATATAAAATATGTGTATATGCAATAAGTAAAAATGAAGAAAAATTTGTAGATAGATGGGTAAAATCAATGAGTGAAGCCGATCAAATATATGTTTTGGATACAGGATCCGAAGATAAAACAGTAGATGAATTAAAAAAAAGAAATGTTAATGTATCTCATAAAAAAATAGAACCTTGGAGATTTGATGTTGCTAGGAATGAATCATTAAAAATGGTTCCAGATGATTTTGATATTTGTGTATGTACTGATTTAGATGAAATTTTTGAAAAGGGTTGGAGAAAAAAATTAGAAAAAGTATGGAAGAATAATACTAATAGATGTAAATACACATATAATTGGAGTTTAGATGAAAATAATAAACCCAAAGTATCCTTTTTATACGAAAAAATACATGATAGAAAACATTATAAATGGATTTATCCTGTTCATGAAGTGTTAGAATGTTCAATAAAAAACGAAAATATTGTAACAAATGAAAATATCGTACTTAATCACTATCCAGATGTTAGTAAATCAAGAAAAAATTATTTAAAACTACTTGAATTATCTATAAAAGAATATCCTGAAAATGATAGAAATATGCATTATTTAGGAAGAGAATATATGTATTACGGTAAATGGAATGAATCAATAGATACATTAATAAAGCATTTAAAACTAAAGAGTTCAACTTGGAAGGATGAAAGATGTGCTTCAATGAGATTTATAGCCAGATGCTATGAAAATTTAAGTAGATATGATGAGTCAAAGATGTGGCTTGATAAAGCAATAAATGAAGCACCATATTTAAGAGATCCTTATGTTGAAAGAGCAATTTTAGAATATGAACTAAAAAATTATAAAGAAGTAATTAAATATTGTAATGAGGCATTAAAAATAAATAGTCACGAAAAAACCTATATTAATGAAGTTTTTAGTTGGGATAATACAATATATGATTTGTTATCAATTGCATATTTTTATGAAAAAGAATATAATTTAGCTCTTAAAAATATATTGATCGCAATAGATATGAATCCTAAGGATGAGAGATTGTTGAAAAATAAAGAAATAATTATGAAAAAAACGGACAAATAGTCCGTTTTATTAGATTTTTGTTGGCAATAAATATTCAAAACCAGGTAAATTTCTTAATAACATATAAAATATTAAAAGAAATGCTAAAAATATAAAATACTTAATATTCAAAATTTTTTTATATCCTGTTTTTATATATTTAATAGAGTATATAATAAGATAACATAACCCTATAATAAATAATATAAATATTAATGGGTTATATCTAAATGCTTGATAAAATTTAAGTTTAAAAATTGATTTAATCATTCTAGTCGTACCACATCCAGCACAATATATATTAAAATAATATTTATATATACATTTAAAATTAATTAATTCTAAAAATTCTATAAATAAAAATGTTAAAAACAAAAGTGATATGATACTGTAAATAACTATTAAAAACCTTTTTTTCATTTAATTTAAAAAACTATGATTTCATCATAGTTTAATATATGGAACTATTATAACTTTCTGAAAATCCATCAGTAAAAGCTGCTAAAAATCCAAAAGCATATATTGCAATTAAAAAAACTAACATAATTGCGCTGATTACTATACCAGCAATAGAAAGTCCCTTACCATTTCCTTCATTTTTATTAGCTGTAATTAAACCAATTATAGAAAAAATTAAACCTAAAATTGATGTTCCACCACAACATAAAATAGAAACTAAACTTATTACAAACCCTGCTACTGCAAATCCATTATTTTTGCTACTATTTACTATAGTTTGATTTACTTGTACAGAACTTGTTGCATTAGTATTAACAGGTGTACCACATTGATCACAAACATTTGCAGTATCTTCTAATTGATTTCCACATTTTCCACAAAATTTAGCCATATCTTATCACTCCTTCTAATAATAAATATAACAATAATCAAATGACTTGTCAATTTAATTTGCATCAAAATTATAATATATAATATATGATAAAATTTTTTATACATGTTATAATGTTTATAGGGAAGAATTTTATATGTATGATGTTGTAATTGTTGGTGCAGGACCTGCAGGATTATTTTGTGCATATGAACTTGTAGAAAATAATCCAAATTTAAAAATAATAATATTAGAAAAAGGAAAGTTTGTAAGAAATAGGGTATGTCCTATGAATAGAAATAAAACAGAATGTAAAAATTGTAATCCTTGTAATATATTGTCAGGTTATGGAGGAGCTGGAACATTTTCAGATGGTAAACTAAATTTTATACCTAAACTTGGAAAATCAGATTTATTTAAATATATGAAAGAAAAAGAGGCATATAAATTAATTGATGAAACAGAAGAAATTTTTAATAAATTTAATATGAATGCAGATGTATTTCCAAGTAATATGAATGATGCAATAAAAATACAAAAACAGGTTGCAAAGTTAGGTGATAGATTGCTTTTAATAAAGCAAAAACATTTAGGTAGTGACCATTTGCCAGAATATATTGAAAACTTTTCAAATTATTTAGAAAAAAAGGGTGTTGAAATAAAAGAATGTACAAATGTTATTGATATTGAAAGTAAAAAAGAAAATGAACATGTAATAAAGATAAAAGAAAAAAGTAAAGAATATGAATTAAAATCAAAGAATGTTGTAGTTGCACCAGGTAGAACTGGTGCCAAATGGATTCAGGAACTTGCTGATAAATATAATATTCCTTACTTGTCAAAAAGTATTGAAATAGGTGTTAGAGTTGAAGTTAGAAAAGAAATTTTGGAGGAAATATGTAGTGTAATATATGATCCAACAATATTTATAAAAACAAAAACTTATAATGATGAAATAAGGACTTTTTGTACTAATCCAGGAGGATATGTAGCAAAAGAAAATTATTATGGATATATATGCGTAAATGGACATTCTTTAAAAGATGTAAAATCAGATAATTCAAATTTTGCGTTTATAAGTAAAGTAAATTTAACTGAACCTGTTACAAATACAAGAGAATATGGAGAATCAATTGCAAAAATAGCAAATGTATTAGGTGATTCTAAACCTATAATTCAAACATTAAGAGATTTAAAAAAAGGAAGAAGAAGTAATTGGGGTAGAATAAATAAATTATTTATTACTCCAACTTTAGAAGATTGTGTAGCAGGTGATTTAGCATTAGTTCTTCCACATAGAATAATTTTAAATATTATTGAAGGATTAGAAGAACTAGATAAAATTATACCTGGTGTAAATAATGATGAAACTCTTTTGTATGGTCCAGAAATTAAATTTTTTAGTAATGAAATAACTACAGATAACAATTTTAAACTTGAAAATAATAATTTATATTTTATTGGTGATGGAGCTGGTAAAGCTGGTAATATTGTTACAGCAGCAGCAACAGGATTGGTCGCAGCAAGGGATATTTTAAACAAATTGTCGTAATTTGTTCAAAGTATCTCTTTTTTTATGCAAACAAAAAATAATTAAAATAATATATTGATATAATTTTTTTAAAGAGGAGGATTATAGAAATATATGAAAAAAATAAAGAAAATAGTATTTTTTAGTTTAATTTTTTTACTTAATATTACTTTTGTAAGTGCTCATCCAGGAAGAACAGATTCTAATGGATGTCATTACTGCAGAACTAATTGTGCTAGATGGGGATTAAGTGATGGAGAATATCATTGTCATAATAGTGGGAGTCAAAGTAGTTCAAGTTCTGGATCAAGTCAAAGTACTACACCATCTGTTAGATATATATATGGATGTACAGATCCGTCTGCAATAAATTATAATAGTAATGCAAATAAAGATAATGGTAGTTGTATAAAAAAAGTAAGTGGTTGTACGAATAAAGATGCATATAATTATAATAGTGAAGCTAATTTCGATGATGGAAGTTGTATTGATAAAGTTATGGGTTGTACAAAAGAAACTGCAATAAATTATAATAAAGATGCAAATACAAGTGATGGATCTTGTTTATTTGAAAAAACAAATATAAAATATAAAAAAATTAAATATAAAGTAAAGAAAAGAGGTTCATTTTTTTATAAAAAAGGTTCTGTTATTCAGAAAGGAAAAAAAGGAAAGAAGAAGATAACTAAAACTGTAGTAGTAAACGAAAAGAATGAAATTATAGAAGAAAAAAGTAAAAAAGTAGAAATAATAAAGAAACCTATAAATAAGATAGTTGCTAAATAATTTGAATTTGATATAATATTATTAATTTCTATATCACATAGAAATTAAGGAGGATAATATGATTTTAAAAGAAAAAGAATGGCGTTAATAAGTTATTATGCAAAATCAATTATCGTTTTAGAAATAAGATTTATATCTTGTTTCTTTTTTTATTGATTATTTTAAAAATTATGATAAAATATTTGAAGAAATGAAAGATATAGTAAAAATTAAATATATGGTATGGTTATGAAAGAAAAAGATGTTATAAAAAAAATAAATGAGATGATAATAAATGGTAATTTTTCAAAAATGGATTCAACTAAAGAATTAATTTTTTCAGATCTTGATGATGAATTTAGTTTTAATTCAGAAATTCCAATGGGAATAGATGTATTTAATAGATTATATATTGAAATAAATGAAAATCAAGATAGAAATGAAGAATATAAAAAGATAATAAATTTTTTGAATAAATTTATTGAATATTATGCATCGAAAAAATGTAAAAAAGTTGACGAAATTAAAATGACTTTTATTAATTATGGTAAAACAGAACTTGTATATGTTTTAACTGATAATGATAATAAATTTACTGTATTAGTTAAGCAGCCAATTGTAAAATTTGGTAATGTGTATAATGAGATGCAAAACCTACTTTCATTAAGTGAAAGAGATGAAATGGTAGTTGCACCTATAGATTATTTTTGTTTAAATGATCAAGAACTATATGTAACTCCATATATAAATCAAGCAAGATGTGTAGCAAGTTATGAAAAGTGGGGAATGTATATTCCAGAACCATATTATAGATTTGAAAATTTTACTTTTGAACAAGAAAAAGTAGTAACAACATGTCTAATAGCCAAGCTAGTTAGTTTATATGATTTTAAAAATCAAGAAGGTATAATAAAATGTAAATTAGGTGGAGGAGATTTTATGCTTCCAAAAGGCTGGGAAGATGAAGATTTAACTATAGAAAATACTTTAAATAATTTATATTTAATTGCAGCAAGAGATAAAATAAAATGTCCATATGAAGAATATTTACAAATAATAAAAAATGAATTTTCTAGATCTACTATTAATGAAGATGAAAAAAATATAATCATTAATTTAAGAGGTAGAGTACCTATGGATATAGAATGTATTAATAAAGGTATTAATATAGGGGAAAATTTAAATAATCATGAAAAAACAATGAGGTTATCAAACAATAGTTTCTAAAAAAACAATATTAATAAGTAATTTATGAAAATTATCTGGTTATAATAAATTGTTTTTTTGAAAAAAGGAGGATACAAAAGTGACACTAAATTATAAAGATTTAAAACCATTAACTATAGAGTTAGCAAATATAACTGATGAAAATATAAAAAAAGGTGTAACCTCAACTCCTTTAAAATTAATTCCAGCATTCATAATGCCAGACAATACAATATACTATATGACTACAGATCATTGTTCTGCTAATTTTTTTGAAGAAATAGAAATGTCATTAAATGTAATAGGAAAAAAACAATCACTTTCTTTAGAAAAAATGAATATAAAAGAACATTTAATCTTATTAAGAAATAATTTAATAGATGATTATAATAAATTTCTTAATAATAATGTATCTGCAGGTGATGTGAGAAATTATTTAAACATGAATTGTTTAGAAATTTTTAAATATAATCCTAATTTAAAAAATCTTTATTCATTAGATTGTAGAAATATATTATTAATGTTATTAAATAGTAAAATTCAAATATATGATTACTTTATTAAATTATTAGAAAATAGTATGGATATAATAAAAAGTTTGAAAAATCATCCTTATTTTAATTGTAGTGTTTCAACATATAATGCCATTGAAAATGCCAAAAAAATGTTAGAAACATATAACGATCCAGAATATAAAAATATGTTAAATATTATAATGAATACTTATCATAATTTATCTGAAAATCAATTTATAGGTTTAATAAGAGATGAATTTATGCAAGACTTTGCAGTTTCAACAATTGGTTTCGATAAAATAGAAACACAAGTAAATAATACAATAACTACAACAAAAATAAATCCATATGAATTTTATTTTAATTATTTAATTATGGGGTATGATATTGTTCAAATACCTAAAGTTATTTTTGATAATCAAAATCAAACTTTTAGAATAATTGCTGTAAATGATTATTCAATTTTTTCTCATTATGATGAAAAATATAAAGAAGAGGCACATCTCATAAGAAAAAAAGTACCTTATTCTGAAAGATATAAATATTTTATATAATAAAATTAACATAGACATTTTAGTAAAAAAAGTACAACAATAAAGCAGGAAAGTAAACTCACTTTCTTGTTTTAATATTAAATAAGTGTTAGAATAATTTATTAGTAAACATTTACATTTACTTTGTTTTATTCAATAAATTTAAGAAAAAAATATATTCTAATTCCATTTTATTAAATGTATTAAAAAATATATAAAAGGAGAAAATACAAATGAAGAGTATAGATATAATAAAACCAGTATTTTGTATTACTGAAAATAACAAAAAAATTATAAGAAAAATAGAAAATAAACTTGATTTAATTACTATGGACGATAATGATAAAAAAAGGAAATTAAAAGTTAAATCAAAGGTAAGATCAATTTACTCTTCATTAGCTATTGAAGCAAATTCTTTATCATTAGAATCAGTTGAAAGTATTGTTGACAACAAAATGGTTTTAGGCGATAGAAAAGAAATTCGAGAAGTTAAAAATGCTAATGAACTATATGAAAATATAAATGAATATAATTGGAAAAGCGAAAGTGATTTTTTAAAAGCACATACATTAATGATGAAATACTTTGATGATGATAATGGACATTATAGGAATCATGGTGAAGGAGTAAAAAAAGGAAATGAAGTCATTTATACCGCACCGCAGTCTTTACTTGTTCCATCTCTTATGAAAAGCTTATTTAACTTTATAACTGAGAATGAAAATGAAATTCACCCATTAATTTTATCAAGTATATTTCATTATTATTTTGTGTATATACACCCATTTAGTGATGGTAATGGTAGAATGGCTAGATTTTGGGTAAGTTTAATTTTAACTAATTGGAACTCAAAATTTGAATATATTCCTATTGAAGAAGAAATTTATTTAAATCAAACAGAATATTATGATTCTATTGCACAATGTCACATTAATGGAAATGTGAATGTATTTATTGATTTTATGCTAATGTGCATTAATTCATCATTAGAAAAAACTACCCAAAAAACTACCCAAAAAATAAAATTAAATAATAATCAATTAAAAATTATAGAATTAATAAGAGAAAATCCAAATATTACAAGAAATGAATTAGCAAACAAATTAGATATCACACCAGATGGTATTAAATATAATTTAAGGAAATTAGTCAATAATAGTATTATCGAAAGAATAGGACCAAACAATGGTGGATATTGGAAAATAAAATAATATTTTTTAAAGATAATAAGGAGGGTCTATGTTTAAATTAGTATCAAAATATAAGCCAAGTGGTGATCAACCAGAGGCTATAAAAGAATTAGTAGATGGAATTAATAATCATGAGAAATACCAGGTTTTACTAGGGGCTACGGGGACTGGTAAAACTTTTACAATCGCAAATGTTATTGAAAAAGTTAATAAACCAACACTAGTTTTAGCTCATAATAAGACTCTTGCGGGTCAATTATACTCGGAATTAAAAGAGTTGTTCCCTGAAAACCGTGTTGAGTATTTTGTATCTTATTATGATTATTACCAACCGGAAGCCTATGTTCCATCTAGTGATACATTTATTGAGAAAGATGCATCTATTAATGATGAAATAGATGAATTAAGACACAGCGCAACTAGTGCACTTATTTCTAGAGATGATGTAATAGTAGTCGCATCAGTATCATGTATTTATGGTCTAGGTGAAAAGGAAGAATATGAAAATAAAACTCTATCATTAAAAGTTGGTGATGTGATAGATAGAGATGAAATATTAAAGAAGCTAGTGGACATGCTTTATGAAAGAAACAATATGGATTTAGTGCGTGGTACATTTAGAACACATGGAGACGTTATCGAAGTTGTGCCTGCATATTCAAGAACAAATGCATATCGTATAGATTTATTTGGCGATGAAATAGAAAGACTAACTGAGTTTGATACGGTAACAGGGGCAGTAATAAATAGAAAACAAACAATAACAATATTTGCTGCTTCTCACTTTGTAACAAGTGATGAAAAATTAAAAATGGCATGTAAAAATATAAGAGAAGAATTAAATGACAGATTAAAATATTTTAAAGCTAATAATAAACTATTAGAACTTCAGAGACTTGAACAAAGAACAAATTATGATTTAGAAATGATGGAAGAAACAGGTTTTTGTAAAGGAATAGAAAATTACAGTAGACACTTAGCGTTCAGAAAAGAGGGAGAAACTCCAACAACACTTATTGATTTCTTCCCTAAAGATTTTCTTTTAGTTATAGACGAATCTCATGTAACTCTTCCACAAGTTCGCGCAATGTATAATGGAGATAGAATGAGAAAAAGTGTACTTGTTGAGTATGGATTTAGACTTCCAAGTGCACTTGATAATAGACCGCTTAAGTTTGATGAATTTGAAAAGAAAATCAATCAGGTTATATATGTTTCAGCAACTCCAGGTGATTATGAACTTAATAAAACACATGGGGAAATAGTAGAGCAAATTATTAGACCAACAGGATTATTAGATCCAGAAATAGAAGTAAGATCAACAAAAAATCAAATTGATGATTTGATTGAAGAAATACAAAAACGAATAGAAAGAAATGAGAGAACTTTAGTTACTACTCTTACTATAAGAATGAGTGAAGAACTTACTAATTATTTAAAAAATACAGATATAAAAGTTGCATATTTACATAATGAAATAAAAACTTTAGAAAGAATGGAAATAGTAAGAGATTTAAGAACTGGTAAATATGATGTTGTCGTTGGTGTAAATCTTTTAAGAGAAGGAATAGATATTCCAGAAGTATCACTTATTGCAATATTAGATGCTGATAAACAAGGTTTCTTAAGAAGTGAGAGAAGTTTAATACAAACAATAGGTAGAGCTGCCCGTAATAAAGATGGTCATGTAATTATGTATGCAGATAGTATTAGTGATGCTATGGAAAAAGCAATAAAAGAGACAGAAAGAAGAAGAACTATACAAGAAGAATATAATAAAAAACATAATATAACTCCAACAACCATTGTAAAACCAATACCTGAATTAATTAAAAATAATGATAAAAATATAAATGAAAAAATAAGTGATTTCAAAAATAAAAAAGATAAAGAAAAGACAATTAAACAGATTGAAGAGGAAATGAAAAAAGCAGCTAGTGAATTAGATTTTGAAAGAGCTACAGAACTTAGAGATATTTTGTTTGAATTAAAAATGAGTTAGAAATTTCTAGCTCATTTTTTTTCTAATTTTACAATAAGTAATTACATCTTTCTTTTGTTCATCAGTTAATTGATTAAAATAATTTAATAGTTCATTATCACTATCATCTTTTTTTATATTAATTAGAGGATTGTCAGTTATATCTAATAAATAATCTATAGAAACATTTAAAAATTTAGATATTTTTATTAATGTATCAACACTAGGTAATGCTTTACCACTTTCATAAGCACTTATAGTCTCTTGAGATACTTCAGCAGCAATACTTAATCTAATTTGAGTAATATTTTTTTCTTTTCTAATTTTTCTTAGGTTTTTCATATACTTTCCTCAATTCTTAATATTATTTTACAAAAATAACTTGTATTTTTTAGATATAGTGTTTATAATTAATATAAATACAATTTGTAATAAATATGTATTAAATTTGTAAAGGGAGGTAAAAAATGAAAGGAAATATTAAAGAGGGTGAAAAAATGAAAAAGAAAAAAGGTTTAAGAACTAAGAGATTTACTCAATCTGAAATATCTTTAATATGTTCAATGTGTGGATTAATTACTTTTGGCTTGTCGTCAATTTTTGGATTGATTTTGGGTATAAAATCATATAGAGAATCTAATGATGTAAAAGTGAGAAAACAATCTTTATATGGTATTATAATTTCTCTACTAACAATATTTTTTGTTTTATTAGGCGTAATGGGTGCAGTAGGTGAAAATACAAATAATAATACAGATAATAATATACCTATAACTCAAAAAGAAGAAAAGAAAATAGAAATGATTGATTTAAATAATAAATCAAAGGATGAAGTTCAAAAATGGTGTGATGATAATAAATTAAATTGTAAAATTTTAGAAGAATATTCTGATACCATTGAAAACGGAAAATATATTTCGCAAAGTGTAAATCCAGGTGAAAAAGTTAATATTACAAATGAAATATTGATTTCTTTTTCAAAAGGAACTGAACCTTTAAATGCAAATAGTTTAATGAAAAAAATTGTAGCTCTTATTAAAGAAAAGGAAGCATATGATACAGGAAGTTACATAAAGGGTGATGTAGCAGCAGACGAATATGCATTTGTAAGATTTTCAGGTAGTGGATCATATTATAGTGAAGAAGATGAATCAGGAAGTATAATTGATAATGAAAATTTTAATAGTTTTGGATATGTTAAAGTTTTAGGAGTTGGAAATATAGAAACAAGAGGTGTATTAATAAAAACTTCTGCTTTTGAAAAACTTGGTGTTTCAAGTGCAAAACAAATATACGAAATATTGAATTCAAAAACAGATTATAATCAGGCTGGATATTATAAAGTTGGAGTTGATATAGAGGCAGGAAGATATATAGTAGAAAGTCTTGGGGGAAGTGGCTATTATTCTATTAATAGTGGACCAGTAGGTAATAGTGATATTGTAGATAATGATAATTTTAATGGTAGAGCTTCTATAAATGTTTCTAATGGACAATATATAGAAATAAGTAGAGCCCAGATAATTAAACAATAAATATAAAAAGAACTTCAGTTTTTTAACTGAGGTTCTTTTTCTTCTTTATAAACCAAACTTTTTCTTTTAATAACTCTATCTAATGCAGGAATAATATGTTCATTATTTCTTCTAACTAATGTTATAGATACATTATTGTTTAATTTACAAATATAATCATTAATATTATCTTTCATATTTCCATCAACATAATATAAATTAATAAAATTATCTTCTTGTTCTAAAGCATTAGTATAATTTAAAATAATTTGTTCCTTACTAAAATTTTCATCATATAGTAGTGCACCACTATTTACTATGTCTTTATAATATACATTTCCTAAAAATTGGTTTCCAAAACAAATTCTTCTATCTTCTATATATTTTAAGATTTTTCTTATGTAATTCATCACTAGACTTTTATTTTCAGTACTATCACAAATACTTATTATTATTTTTTGGTCATCTTCAGTATCAGCAATTATAGATAATTTATCAATTATTTTTTTTAATTCATTATCACTAATATCATCAATAGTATTATAAATACTAACTACGAATAACAAAATTCTCATAAAAATAAACACCCATTTATAATATATTCAAAAACTTGAAATGTTCGCTACATAATTTTAAAAAATTTTGGTATAATATTGCTGCGAGGAAGTGTAATTATGGATAAAATTATAGTGCGAGGAGCAAGAGAAAACAATTTAAAAAACATAGATATAGATTTACCAAAAAATAAACTTATTGTAATGACAGGTGTATCTGGAAGTGGTAAATCATCACTTGCATTTGATACTATATATGCAGAAGGTCAAAGAAGATATGTAGAAAGTTTAAGTAGTTATGCAAGACAATTTTTAGGTGGTTCTGAAAAACCTGATGTAGATTCAATAGAAGGTTTAAGCCCAGCAATAAGTATTGATCAAAAAACAACTAATAAAAATCCTAGATCAACAGTAGGTACAATTACTGAAATATATGATTATTTTAGATTGTTATTTGCAAGAATTGGTGTTCCATATTGTCCAGTACATCATATACCAATAACAAGTCAATCAATTGAAGAAATGACTAATAAAATAGAAAAATTACCAGTTAATTCAAAAATTATGATACTAAGTCCTGTTGTTGATGGAGAAAAAGGTACTCACACTGATACACTAGATAATCTTAGAAAAGAAGGTTATTCAAGAGTTAGGGTAAATGGTGAAATATATGATTTAAGTGAAGATATAAAATTAGAAAAAAATAAAAAAGATAATATAGATGTAATAGTTGATAGACTTATAATAAAAGATGGTATAAGAAGTAGATTATATGAAAGTTTAGAAACAGCGACGAAATTATCAGGTGGAAAAGTTCTAATATCTGTAGTTGGTGGAGAAGAATTTGTTTTTAGTGAAAATTTTGCTTGTCCAGAGTGTAACTATTCACTTAAGGAATTAGAGCCTAGAATGTTTTCATTTAATTCTCCATATGGTGCCTGTCCATATTGTAAAGGACTAGGATTTAAACAAAAAATTGACGAAGATTTAATAATTCCTGATAAAACAAAATCTATTAAAGAAGGTGCGATTGTTCCTTTAAAAAATATGGAAGATACAAATATATATATTCAAAAATTAGAAATTGTATGTAAAAAATATAAAATAGATTTAAATAAACCCGTTGAAAAGTTAAAAAGAAAAGAATTGGATATTATATTATATGGAAATAATGAACCAATACATTTTAAATTTAGTTCAAAAAGTGGTAATCCATATAATAAAATTGAATTTTATGAAGGAATTATAAATATATTTGAAAGAAGATATATGGAAACTACAAGTGAATTTATTAGAACATGGCTTGAAGGATACATGATAGAGCAAGAATGTTCTCATTGTCATGGAGCAAGATTAAGTGATGAAATTTTAAATATATTTATAGATGGGAAAAATATAAATGATTTATGTTCTATGAGTATAAAAAATTTATCTAAATTTTTAGATAATTTGAAATTAAGTAAAGAAAAACAAAAAATATCAGAGCTTTTAATAAAGGATATAAAAGATAGAATTCATTTTTTAATAAATGTTGGATTAGAATACCTAACTTTAAATAGATCAGCAGGTACATTATCAGGTGGAGAAAGTCAAAGAATTAGACTTGCAACTCAAATAGGATCAAGACTTACAGGAATATTATATGTACTTGATGAGCCATCAATAGGACTCCATCAAAGAGATAATCAAAAATTAATTAATTCGTTATTAGAAATGAGAGATTTAGGTAATACTTTAATCGTTGTTGAACATGATCATGATACAATGAAACAAGCAGATTATTTAGTTGATATTGGTCCTGTCGCAGGAAGAAATGGTGGATATATAGTTGCGCAGGGTACTCCAGAAGAAGTAATGAAAAATGAAAATAGTATTACAGGAAGATATTTATCTGGAAAAGAAAAAATAGAAGTTCCATCAAAGAGAAGAAAAGGTAATAAATTATTTATTGAATTAAAAGGTGCATGTGAAAATAATTTAAAGAATATAAATGTAAAATTTCCTCTTGGGAAATTCATATGTGTAACAGGAGTATCAGGTAGTGGTAAATCTACTTTAGTTAATCAAATATTATATAAAATTATTAGGAATAACTTATATAAAACAAAGGAAAAACCAGGAAAATATAAGTCAATCAAAGGACTTGAAAACATAGATAAGGTGATTGAAATATCACAAGCCCCAATTGGAAAAACTCCAAGAAGTAATCCTGCCACTTATGTTGGTGTATTTGATGACATAAGAGATGTTTTCGCAAGTACTAAAGAAGCTAAAATAAGAGGCTATGATAAAGGTAGATTTTCATTTAATGTAAAAGGTGGAAGATGTGAAGCTTGTTGGGGTGATGGAGTTAAGAAAATAGAAATGCATTTTTTACCTGATGTTTATGTACCTTGTGAAGTTTGTCATGGAACTAGATATAATAGTGAAACGCTTCAAATTAAGTATAAAGGAAAAAATATAAATGATGTATTAAATATGACTATTGATGATGCCCTTGTATTTTTTGAAAATATTCCAAAAGTAAAAAATAAACTTCAAATTATGCAAGAAGTTGGTTTAGGATATATGAAATTAGGTCAAAGTGCACCAACTTTATCAGGTGGAGAAGCATCAAGGGTAAAACTTGCAAAGGAATTACAAAAGAAACCTATAGGAAAAAGCTTATTTATATTAGACGAGCCAACTACAGGACTTCATACCCATGATGTTAAAAAATTATTAGTAATATTAAATAGAATTGTTGATAATGGTGATACTGTTTTAGTTATAGAACATAATTTAGATGTAATTGCTCAGGCAGATCATATCATAGATTTAGGCCCTGAAGGTGGAGATGGTGGAGGTTCTATAGTATTTGAAGGAACACCAGAAGATATTGTAAAAGATGATAAAAGTTATACAGGGTTATATTTAAGAGATATTTTGTAAGAAAAATATCTCTTTTTTTACGTAAAACACTACAAAAAACATTGACAATATGTTATACTTATAATAAGTCTGAAAATAGGGAGAAATGTTGTATGTTTTATAAGAATAAGAAAAAAATAATAAGTGGAATTTTAATAGTTATGATAGTAGCATTAGCAGGACTTGTAACTAATAAATATTTTAATTTTGATAGGTATAATAATAAAATTGAAGTATCAAATGTAAAAGTTACAAGTAGAGCAGTTAGCTCTGGTAACCTTACTAAAACAGAAAAAATAAATGGTTATGATGTAATTAATTATACAATTAAATATAAACTTGAAAGTGTTGATAAAGAAGTTATACATAATAGAATCGCAATAGTAGAAGCAACTTTAACTGATGAAGAAAACAAATATGCTACTTGGAATAACGTTTCTTTAGACAATGTTTCTAGTGAAATAATTAATTCAGGTAAGACATTAAAATTAACAATTAACAATGTAACAACAAATGAAGAAGGTGCTGTAAAAGTAAAATTAAATGTAACAGGTGCACCAAATGGATTTAGTGTTAATCCATCAGTAACAGTGTATGAAAAAGATAGTGCAATTAATGAAACAACAGTAACAGCACGATCTATTGTTGAAACAAACAGTATTTCTGGTTATGTAATTAATAAAACAGTTGATAAATATGAAAAAAATGTTGAATTAAAATTATGTAAGATGGAAAGTGGTTTATGTACAAACTCAAAAACAGTTTATTCAAATAACGATGGATCATATTCTTTTAGTGATTTAGAAAATGGAACATACAATATATCATTAGTTAATAATTCAGGATATACTTTAGTAAATGATCTTAATTCTATAATTATTAACAACGAAGGAAAAAATATAAATGTAGAAGTTATAAATAAAGCAAACTCAGATGTAACAATAAGTAAATATATTAAGAAAGTAATTGTTACAGAAAATGGAAAAACTAAAACATATGACTATGGAAAAATAGATAAAGCTGTTGTAGCTGTAAAAAATATGAAAAACGCAACAGCAAAAATAATTTATGGATTTGATATATCAAATAAAAGTGATAAAGCAAGATATATAAAAGTTGTAAAAGAAAATATACCAGATGGTTTAGAATATGATGAAACTGATTCTGAAAATTCAAATTGGGTAAATAAAAAAGGAATCTTATACAACAAAACTTTAGCAAATGAAGCTATAAAACCAGGTGAAACAAGAACTTTGTCAATTTCATTAAAAACAAAGAATAGTGTAACTGCTCAAAATTATATAAATAATGTATCAATGACATCAGAAAATTATTATACAGTAAGATACATAGTTGATGGAGAAACTGTAAAAGAAATGATGGTATTAGATTCAGATACAGCAGTTGATTATAAATATACAAAAGAAGATTATGATTTTATTGGTTGGTATAAATCAAGCGATTATAAAGAAAAATTTGATTTTGCTACTCCTATAGATCATGATGTAGATTTATATGGAAAATTAGAAGAACAAAACAAAGTAAAATATAAAGTAACATATAAATTAGAAGATGGTACAATATTAGAAACAAAGGAAGTAACTGAAGGAAAAACAATCCCAAAAATAGAAGCACCAGTAAAAAAAGGTTATGATTTTATTGGGTTTAGACTTCCAAATGAAACAGAAGAGTTTGATTATTCAACTAAGATTTATGAAGATACAACCCTAATCGCAATATATAAGAAAAAAGAATATAAAGTAGTATTTGTAGATGGTGATAATGAAAATATTCAAAAAGTTCTATATGATGAAAAGGTTCAAAAGCCAGCTGATCCAGAAAAAGAACTATTTACATTTTTATATTGGAGTTTATCTACAGATGGAGAAGAATTTGATTTTGAAACAAAAGTAACAGAAAATATAAAATTATACGCTGTTTATAAGCAAGCTTATTATTCAGTTTCATTTGTTTTAAATGATAAAGTAATAAATGATAAAGTGGAAGTTGGTACACTTTTAAATGAACCAGAGGTTGAATTAGCTGAACAATATGAAAAAATAGAGTGGTATGATGAAAATAATAATATTGTTTCATTCCCATTAGCGTTAACTAAAAATACAACTTTATATGCAAAATACATTACTAAAAAATTTGATGTTAAATTTATAAGTGATGGAGAAGATTTACAAAACATTAAAGTTGAATATGGCAAACAAATAGAAAAACCAAATGATCCAATAGTAGAGGGTAAAAAATTTAAATATTGGAGTTTGTCTATAGATGGAGAGGAATTTGATTTTGGTGCTCAAATTAAAGAAAATATAACATTATATGCTGTATTTGATAAAATAACTTATACAGTTAAATATATGAATTTAAATGATGATGGAACATATACACAAATTGGAAATATATATAAATTAGATTATGATTCAGATTTACCTTTAATAGATAATCCGGAAAAAGAAGGATATACTTTTAAAGGATGGAGTAAAGAAAAAAATGGTGAAATATTAAATTTACCTATAAAAGTAAGAGAAAACATAACTTTATATTCAGTATACACAATTAATGAATATACAGTAACATTCCATAATGAAGAAAATGTTGATAAAGTAAAAGTAAATTATAATAATGTAGTAACAGAACCAGAGAAACCTACTTCAAGTAACCCATTAAAAGAATTTAAATGGTGGAGTTTAAAAGAAGATGGTGAAAAATTTGATTTTGAAACAAAAATCACAAAAAATATAGATTTATATGCCGTATATACTGGCAATATGTATACAATTACATTTATAAATGGAGAAGATATTAAAACAAAAAAATATGAAGCAGGTTCATTGATTTCAGAACCAGAGGTAAATGAAAAAGAAGGATATACATTTAAATATTGGAGTATATATGAAAATGGTAAAGATTTAGAAGGAAATAAATCTGAATTTAATTTTTTACTAACACCTGTTGAAAATAATTTGACATTATATGCTTATTATGAAGCAAATCAAATGACTGTAGAGTTTTATAATGAAGATGAAGTTTCTAAAACATTAACTGTTGATTATAATTCGGTTATTAATCAAAGTGATATACCAACAGTAACAAAAAATGGATATACGTTTACAGGATGGTATGAAAAAGATTCTGAAGATAATTATTTAGATGTTTCTTTTGATTTTACTAAAGCAATTAAGAAAAATATAAAATTGTATGCAAAATATGAAAAATTACCAAATGGTGTAATATTTAATGATGAAAATAGATTAGAAAGTGTTAATGTAGAGTATGGACAAACAACTAATCCAATAGAGTCAAAAGGAAAAGAAGGTTATACATTTAAATATTGGAGTTTGGATAAAGTAAATGCATTTGACTTTAGTTCACCTATAACTTCAACAATAACTTTATACGCAGTATATGAAATAAATAATTATAGTGTAAAATTTATGAATATGAATAGTGATGGAACATATACACAACTAGGAGATACATATACTATTTCATATAATGGTGAAATGCCTCAAATAGAAAATCCAACATTAACTGGTTATGAATTTAAAGGATGGAGTTTAGAAGAAAATGGAGATGTTGTAGTTTTACCAACAGTAGTAACAAAAGATGTAACTTATTACGCAGTTTATAATCATATAAAATATGATATAACATTTATGAGTAACAATGAAAAATATGGTGAAACTCAAAAATTATATTATGGTGATAAAATAACTATCCCAGAAAATCCAGAAGCTTCAGAAGGAAAAGTATTTAAACATTGGAGTTTAACAGAAAATGGAGATGCATATGATTTAACAACTCCAGTAACAGGTAATTTAACATTATATGCTGTATTTGATGTTAAAAAGGTAAAAGTAACTTTTATGAATCAAGTATCAGATGCGTTATATGAAGAGTATGATGTTAAAGATGTTTTATATGGAAATGCTTTAAGTGATTATCCATCAAATCCAACAAGAGAAGGATATGTATTTAAGTATTGGAGTTTAGAAGAAAATGGCGAAGAATATACTCCTTCAGTTTTAAAGAAAGATGTAACATTATATGCGGTCTATGAAAAAGAAAAAGTAAAAGTATCTTTCATTAATAATGATTCAAAATATATTGATGATGTTGTTATTGAATCAGGTAGTACTGTAACTAAACCAGATTCACCATCAAATACGGATACTAAAATATTTAAGTATTGGAGTTTATCTATAGATGGTGAAGAATTTGATTTTAACACTAAAATTACTTCAAATATAACTTTATATGCAGTATATAAAGAAAATACTGTTACAATAACATTTGGAAATTGTAATATAGAACCTATAACAATAAATTATAATTCACAAATAGAAAATATGCCAAACGCAGATACAAAAGAAGGTTATACATTTGCATATTGGAGTACAAGTGAGACAGGATTAGATGAAGAAAATAATGAGTTAAGATTTAATGTTCAATCAAATATAATAGAAGATATAACATTATATGCGATTTATACACATGATTCTTATACAGTAACATTTGGAAATAGTTCTATTGAAAGTCAAACTATTTATTATGGCGATAAAGTAACAAAACCAAATGATCCAACTGGTGAATATCCTTTCTTATATTGGAGTACAAGTGAAACAGGATTAGATACAAATGGCAATAGATTAGAATTTGATTTTAATACAATTGTTAAATCAGATATCAATTTATATGCAATATATCAACTGGAAAAATACACAATAACATTTATGGTTGATGGTGCTATATATGGTGATATACAATACGTTAATATAAATGAAAAAATAACAGTACCAGAAGAACCAACAAAAGAAGGTAATACGTTTAAATATTGGAGTTTAGAAGAAAATGGAGAAGCTTATGATGTTGAAACAGAGATAACTTCAAGTATAGTATTATATGCAGTATTTAAACCAAATACTTATAATGTTTCATTTGAGTTTAATGGACAATTATATGAAAAACAAACAGTTGATTATGGTGATTTGGCAAAAGAGCCAACAACTAAACCAAGTAAAGAATATTATATTTTTGATGGATGGTATTTAAATGATGTTAAATATGATTTTAATACTAAAATAACTGACAATATTATTTTAAACGCAAAATTTAATAAAATAGAAACTCCAGTAATAGAAATAAGTCCTTTAAGTTGGACTAAAGATCCAGTTACTGTTACAATTACAGGCCCTGAAGGTTATACTATAAAATACAAAAAAGCTTCAGAAGAATATACTGAATATACAGGGGCATTTGAAGTGTCAGAAAATACTAGTATAACAGCTAGACTTGAAAAAGATGGTGTTATAAGTGAAGAAGTAACAAAGAATGTTGAAAACATAGATAAATTATCACCAAGTGTAGAAAAATTAATTGTATCTAGTGTTTTACAAAATAGTTTCTTAGTAAATATAAAATCAACAGATACAGTATCAGGAATAAAATCAATTAAAATATATTTAAATGATATAGAAGAACCTATAAAAATTTATACATATGAAGAAAATAGTGAAAATAAAACAAATACAGTATCTGAAACATATAAAGTTGAAAATTTAGATGGAAATAGTTATACAATTGTAGAAGGAACTACATATAAAGTAAAAGCAGTAGTAGAAGATTTTGCTGGTAATATAGTAAATTCTGATGAAGTAGAAGTAACTACAAAAAATGAAAATTATAAAGCTGCTGAAATAACTTCACTTCAAGGAGAAACACTTGAAACTCCAACACAATATAGTACATTACAAGATGCATTAGATGCATGTCCAGATAGTGGAAAATGTACAGTATCATTGTTAGATGATTTAAATGAATCAGTAGAAGTATATGATACTAAAGATATAACAATGGATTTAAATGGAAAAACACTAACAGGTGTTAGAGATAATACAATTATTAATTATGGTAAGTTAAATGTAATAAATAATACTTTAGATTCAGAATCAAATCCTATAGGTGGAATTGTAAGTGATGATACTGCAATAAAAACTACAGGGACGCTTCAATTAGGTGAAAATGATGATTCAGTTACTTTATCACCAAGTATTTCTGGAACTTCAATTGGTATAGATAATACTGGAACATTAAAATTCTATGATGGAACTATAAAAGGAAAAAGAGCGTTAAAAACTTCAAAAACAGTTATAACTCCTGATTCAAAAGATATTGTTTCAAATAATGCAGATAATGCACAAATTTTAACAATAGGAACAGTAGCAGATCCAGAAGCAAAAATAGATAATATATATTTCAGTAAATTATCTCAAGCAGTAACAAATGCTTATGATAACAGTACAGTAGAAGTTTTAAGAGATATTCAAACAGATAGTCAAATTGTAACAAATGAAGATCAAAAATTTACACTTGATTTAAAAGGATATAATTTAAATGGAACAACTACATTTACAGGAGCAACTAATGAAGGAATAATTATTAATAATGGTACAATGTTATTAACTGATACAACAGATGAGAGTGTAACAAATCCAACTATTGATAGAACAAAATATGATTATGATATTGAAAGCAATTTTGTTTCAGATGGTAAGTATTCATTTGATTATAGTGATGGCGTATTAAAATCTAATAATAAAGGATCTGAAATAGGTCAAGAAACTGAAGAAGATGGAAATCAATATTATAAAAATCAATCAACAGGATATATAAAGTTAGATTTGAGAGACTATTCAGGTAAATATGTAGTTTCATTTGATGCTAGTATAGCGTCAGCATTTTATCAATATGGATTTGCAGAAATTACAGAATCAACAGATAGAATTAGATATGAAAATTTAACAGATAATAAGATGTTTTGTGAAACTTCATCAAAAGTTTCTTCTATAACAAGTAATACATTTTCTTATGAACCAGTTAAAGGTAATTATGAAAAGGTAATAGAAGGTGGAAAAGTATACTATCTACATATTGGTTATGTAATCAAAAAAGAATTAACAAGAGAGCAAGGAAGAAATGGATGGATATATTATCAATATGATAATAATATGTCAGTTTCTAATTTGCAAATAAGACAAAATTATGTAAAGGGGTCATCAGTGATAGGAGAAGAAAAATCTACTAAAAATTATGTTACTAATTTAGGTAATATGACTATAAATGGGACTCAAATTCATGGATCAATTTCTTCAAAACAAGCTTCAACGTTGAATTATGAATTTGGTAACTTAAGTAAATTAGTTGTAGCAGATAATTCTAATATATATATAAAAGGAGGCTCTATTACATCACTTACTGATTCAAATACTTCTTCAAACATAAGCATAGAAAATGGAGAAATAGATGAAATAATAACATCTTCAACAATGTCAACATATAACATAACAGGTGGTACTTTTAAAAACAGTATAACTTTATCTGGAAATAGTTCTGAAAAAAGACTTAAATTTAACATTTCAAATGTAATATATAAAAAATATGTATCTGTTGGGTCATTTACTGACGTTGATGCTAGTAACTCTATATTTTCTAATTTTTCTTCAAGTTCTTATGATAAGACTAATAGTTTTAATTTTGATAATGTTGTTTTAAATACAATTTCATCATTTAACTTTAATTCTTTTGATATGATTAATTCGAATTTTGCAAGATTAGATTTAAATGCAAATGTTAAAAGTAATGTTAATATTGAAAAATCAAATGGTGCAGGTATGTTTTTTTCTGGTTATGATATCCTTGAAAATGTTACAATAAAGGATGTTAAAATCATAACTAAAGAGGATAATTCTAGTTATGGTAATTTTATACAAGTAAATTCAAAAATAAATAATTTAAATGTTGAAAATATTTCAGTTGAAAATCCGGATAATCCTATACCAGGAACAATATTTAATATTAATTCAAATTGTAATGTAAATATTGTAAATACAAATATAATAACGAATAAAATAAATACATTTATAACTTATAACGGAAACTATAATGAACTACCAAATATTAAAATTAAAGATAGTAAAATAACAAATTCGTCAGGTATATATGCAAATAATCCAGCTAATATAACATTAGATAACACTTCTATAAATGGTTCTGGTGAATGTGGAATATATGCAAGAGGTGGTACTATAGATTTGGAAAATAACAGTAAAATTACTGGGTTTAAAAAAGGAATTTCTTCATATCCGTCATCAAAGGATTATAAGAATTTAATTACTGTAAATGATTCAGAAATTATAGGAACAGACACTGAAACTGCAGATGGTATATATTTTACAGGTATAGTTAATATAAATAATTCAACTATAGATAAATTTAAAAATGGTATAAGAACTGAAGTTTCTTATTCTACAGGTACTGATGCAGAAATAAATATTAATAATACAAATATATCAGCATATGAATATGGTTTATATTCAGCTGGAGTATGTAATATTGGTACAAAAGACGGAAAGGTAAATAAAAAATTCACAATAAAAGGTGAAAAAGCTGCTACATATGGAAATACATCTGCAAGAAGTCAAGGCTATTATGATTCAACAGGTTCGTATGTATATAACACAGGTACAATTATTAATTTCTATGACGGAATATTAAAAACAAAAGATTTGTCAAGTACTAGAATTGATAATATAGATGATAATATGCAAGTAAAGACTGAAAAAAATGGAGAATATTATGATAAATATCTTAAAACAAATGAAGATATGTTAAAAGAAAAAAATTATGAATCTAGTTCTAATAATTACTCAACTTTAAATACAGCAATAGAAGAAGCAACAAATTCAGTAAGTCCAAAAACATATTTAGGTAGCAAAACGGCAACTAATAGTACAACAAAAAATTTATCTTTATCTAATTTTGTAAAAGATGGAGATTACTCATTTGATTTTAATGATAATAAATTAGTTTCAAATAATTCAACTGTAGAATCAACAGAAGAAACAGATGAAGAAACGGGAAATAAAACTTTTACTAATCAATCAACAGGTTATATAAAATTAGATTTAACAGATTATAAAGGAAAATATTCAATAAAAGTAAATTCAACTATAGATGCAAGTTACGGATCAAGTTTAGGTTATATAAAAGTAACAAATTCTAAAGATAGAATTATTTTTGAAGATATAGATAGTACTAATGATTATAAAATTGCAAGTATTTCTAGTAGTGGTGGAAGAATATATACTGACAATTTTGTAAAAGACGTAGAAGGTGGAAAGGTATATTACATACATATTGGTTTCATCAAGAAAGGTACTTCTACTGATGGAAGTGAAAAATATACAATAAATAGTATAAGTTATGGAAAACCAGATGGTTTAGCAGCAGAAGATGGTAGTTTTGTAAAAGACGGTATTTATTCGTTTGATAAGCAAGATGATGGCTCATTTGTTAATAATAATAAAGGAATTCCATATGGTAATTTAACAGATGGATCAAATGGCTCAGCTTATGATTCGACAGGATATTATGTAATAGATTTAACTAATAAAACAGGTAAATATGAATTGTCATTTGATGCATATGCAAATACATATTCTACCTCTGAAATGGGATATGTTGTTTTAAATGATTCATATGATAGAATTACTAAAACAAATTTATCAAATCCTATATTGACTATGAGTAGTCAAAATACTGAATATAATTATGAAATAAGTAAACCATATTACATATCAGTATCTCAAAATTATTCAACAATGCTAGATGCAGGTAAAAGATATTATTTACATATCGGATTCAACAGATCATATTATAGTGATTATCCTGTTAATGAAGATTTATTTAAAATTAGCAATATATATATCAGAAAAAGTAATGCTGAAAGCAAAGTTAAAATAAAATTATTACAAGATGTTGTTACAGATGAAACGGTTTCATTAGGTCAAGGTTCTAATATAGAATTAGATTTAAATGGTCATAATTTAGTTACAACTGCAGAACCATTTATGACTAATCCGGGTAAATTTAGTATAATAGATTCATCAAATGATAATAGTGGAAGTATTACATCAACAAGTACAAAAACTATAGTTAATACGGGTGAATTAACACTTGAAAATGTGAAATATAAATATGGTAAGGCATCTTCTGATGGATTAATAAAGACATCAGGAATTGTATCATTAAATAATACTAAATTTATTAAAAGTACTGATTTAAGTACAAGTGAATATACAATATATTCAACATCAGATGATATTAATGTAATTGATAGTGAGATTCAAAATGTTAGAATCAATAAAATTTCTATTGATTTAGAACATACAACAAATATTAATAATACAAGAATTAATTATTTAAGTACATCATATTCAAATATGGTTGTAGAAAGTTCAAACATATTAAATTCTATGGGATTAAACTCATCAAAAACAACTGTTGATAACTCAGTTTTAAATAATGTTACAAATAGTGGAACAAATGGAACATTAAATATTAATAGTTCTACTATGGAAATAAATAACCAATTATTAAATAATTCATCAATGACATATATAAAAGATTCGAATATTAAAACATCATCATATAATTCAATTAATAATACAGGAACTTTAATCGTTGAAAATTCAAATATTGAGTCATCAAGCACAAATACAATTGTAAATTCAGCTTTAATGAATTTTATATCAGGTAATATAAATTCTACGGGTGGACTAGGTATAAAAAATACAGGTACTTTAGCTATGGGTACAAATGATAAAACTCTTGATTTAGATACACCATGTATTGAAGGAACAACATATGGACTTGATACATTAAATGGAACATTTAATTTCTATGATGGAAAGATAATAGGTCCTGAAGATCATGCAATAAATGGATCAGCAACATTAACAGCAGACGCATATAGTGAATATAAAGTAAATAAAGATGGAAAACAAATAGATACTTTAGCACAATTAGATCCAGTACAAAATGATAGAACCAAAGTTTCTTATAAAAATCTTCAAGATGCTATTAACGAAGCAGAAGCTGGTGATCAATTGAATTTGGCAACAACAGTTAATATTTCTGATCAAATTGAAGTAGAAGAAAGTAAAAATATTATTATTGATTTAAAAGGATATACTTTAACTAGTGAGTCAGAAAAGTTATTTAATAATGCTGGAACAATCGAAATAAAAGATTCATCAACAACAAATAGTTCTATAATAAATATTTCATCAGGAATATTTATAAATAACAATGGAACATTAAAAATAACTGGAATTGTAATTAATAATTCAAGTGATGTAGATTCATTTGTTAATAATAACAAAATTACAATTGATAATTGTAAAATAAATGGTCTTGCTAAATCGTACATTATAAATGCAAGTGAGTCTTCAACAACAACAATAACAAATTCAACAATTACTTCAAAAGGTAAAGCAATAAAAAATGCTGGAGAGTTTACAATCAATAAATTAACAATGAAATCTACAACAACAGATACGGATATTTATAATTTAGGAACAATGAATATAAGTGCATTAACATATAGCATTGATAGTTTAGATGGAATTGCTATCAATAATGAATCTGGAACTATGACAATTGATTCAAATTCAAATATAACAGCATCTAAATCAAAAAATATTTTGATAAATAATGCTGGAACATTAACTGTAAATGATTCAACGATTTCTTCAAACATTCTTACTACAGAAGGTATAGTTATTAATAATACTGGTACATTTACAAGTGATAATTCATCTATAAAGGCTCCTAGAGAAAGTGGTTATAGTGGGGATGGAAAAAACATTGTTAATAATGGAGTTGCTAATATTTTAAATTCTTCAAAAGTTGAAGGTTGTGAAAATGTCATATATAACAAAAATGATTTAACAATTACTGATTCGTCTGTTAAAACATATAATACATCAACTAAAGAAAAGCCTTATATTGTTAACAATGAAGCAAATATTACATCAAAAAATACTACTTATACTGCAACAAAATATAATAACTTTATAAATAGTGGTACGTTTAATTCAGAAAATAATACATTTAGTATTACATTAAATAATAATAGCGGAGTATTTAATTCAAATAATGATACATTTACTTCATCATTTACAAATACAGGAACATTGAATTTTAAAACTGGAACAATGAAAACGTTAACTTCTGAAGAAAATTCAACAGTAACATTAGGTGAAGATGATGATGCAGTAAGTACAACAACACCATCAATAACATCAGGAATAACTTTAAGTGATACAGCAACATTAAATTATTATGATGGTAAGATTGTTGGCGGAATATCATCAGTGGGAATAAATAAGGTTCCAATAGGATATGGTATAAGTCTTACAGGTTCTTCATCTAATACTATGACATTAGAAAAAATAACTGATGCATATAGTGTTGGATCAGATACATATTCATCATTTGATGAGCTACTTGATAATATTGATACATCAAAAACAACTGTTAATTTATTAAAAGATTTAGTTTTGGCTAATGATTATGTTATACCATCTGATAAGAATATTATATTTAATTTAAATGGGCATAATATTACATCTTATTCAAATAAAAATTTATTTACAAATAATGGAACGTTTACTATTCAAGGAAATGATACTAATGATACAGTAACATCAATGTATAAAAATGTACTTGATAATAATAAAACATGTGTAATTAGTACAATGTCTCTTGTTAATAAAATGTATAAATCAGGCTATAATCTAATTACTAATAGTGGTAAACTAACAATAAGAGATTCAAAATTAAAGGGTGGTTATTATTCTGTTTATATGAATGGCAATGGTACTTTGTCTCTTGCTGGTAATGAAATAGAAGGGTCTATTTCAGGGAATAATGATAGTTATAACGGAACAGTTCTTGTTTCTTCTGGAAAAATAGAATCAATTAACTATGTTAATAAGGTTATAGTAAATGATGGTGATATAGATTCACTATTAGTTTCTAATTTGGATATTAGATCGGGTTCAGTTAATACAGTAAGTATAAATGAAAGTGTTACAATGAGTGGTGGATCTATTAATAGATTAAATTTAAATTCAAATAATAAAATGACATATAAAAATGGTACAATTACAAATATTTATATTTATGGTCAAATTGATTTATCATCAATAAATGCAAAATATATTTATGATTATACAACTGATCCAGTAAGTATTTCTGATAGTACAATTTCATCAATATACACACCAAATAGGTCTGATGGTGTTAATTTAACTCTTAATAATAATACAATTGATTCAATAAAAGTTTCATATTCTTTTGGAAGCAATAATATTAATATAAAGAGTGGAACAATTAATTCAATAAATTGTAATTATGGTAGTCAAGCTGTAGTTTATTTTGGTGATAAGGATACTCCAGTTTCAACGACTGATCCTGTAATAAATTCTGGTGGAATAGATGCCGACATTTTATATTTCTATGATGGTACAATAAAAGGATCAATAGATGTTGATACTATATATAAACCAATAGGTTATGTTGTAAAAACAGAAACAGTTGATGATGTTTCAGTATCAACTCTTGAAAGTATAGAAAATCCAGAAGAACTTATTGAAGTTAACTCTGTTGGATATTCTGATTTGCAATCAGCAATAAATGCCTGTGAAGATTCAGTTCAAACAACTATAAAATTATATGGTAATATAACTCTTACATCTAATATTACAATACCAACAGGTAAAAATATAATATTAGATTACAATGGTTATTCAATCAATCCAGATACTTATACAGTGACTAATAATGGAACATTTAATGAAATTAACTTAAAAGAGGGTAATAATAAATTAGTTAATCAGGGTTCAACAGAAGTAACAGGTTCTGCGATAAAGATAACAAAAGAAAATACTAAAAATATAGCTGTGTATGAAGACGATAAAGGAAATAATTTAAAATCAAGCTATGTTCTATATAAATTTAGTGAAAATAAATATGAACAAATATATCTTAATGAAAAAGAAGATATTGGTACATATGAACCAACAAATTTAAAAAATCAATTAAAAATATATCCAATTGGTGGAAAAGTATATCTAGATAATTTACCATACGGAAACTATAAATTGATTGGTAATGATAATAGTGAAATTGTGTTTGCTATTAATGAAGATGGAACATTAAGCGGAAAGATAAAAGAAAATAATTTTATTCATAATGAAAATATTTTAGGCTCATCAAATGCACAATTAATATTCATGATTCAAACAGGTCAAAAAATAATAAATTATGGAAAAATTATAATTTCAATAACAGCAGCAATTATAGTAATTTTCTTAGTAAAAAAAAGAAAAGTTAGAATTTAAATTCTAACTTTTTTTATGGAAAAATGTTTAAAAAAAAAGTATGATATGATATACTTATTGTATAGTATAAAATAGGAGAAGATGTATATGTTGGAAAGAATTAAAAATGATACGAAATTAAGAAAAATTTCATTGAGTATAATTACATTAATAATAATATTAGGTGTATTACTAACAAACAAGGTTATTAATAAAAGTTACAATGGAAAAATCAATGCAACTAAAGTATCTGTAGTATCTAAAAATGTTGAAAAGAAAAATGAAAATACTACAAATGAAACTTTAGTTACTGTGGCTGGTTATGATACTATAACCTATAAAATAAAATTTTCTTTAACTCTTGATAGTGGGAAGAAAGTCAATGGCAGAACAGCAATAGTAGAAGCAACATTAAATGATAATGATTTAAAATATGCAACTTGGAAAAATTTAGATGTTGAAGGAATAGAAAGTGAAATCATTAATAATGGTAAGACATTGAAATTAACTGTTAGTAATGTAACAACAAATAAAGAATATTCTATTTCGACAAAACTTAATGTAATTGGCGCACCAAATGATTATCAATTCGCACCAATAGTTACAGTTAAAGAAAAAACAAGTACAGAAACTACATCAACTCCAACAGTTGTAAAAGTAAATACAACTAGTCTTTCTGGTAATGTGATTAATTCTGAAAATAATAAGCCAGAAAGCGATGTATTATTAAATTTATGTAAGATAGAAAATAATGAATGTATCAACAAATCACAAACATATACAGAAAATGATGGATCATATTCTTTTTCAGACATAAATTCAGGTGTTTATAAAATAACAACAGAAAATAATGGTATTGAATTAAATGGAAATTATAATGATGTAGTAGTTAATTCAGGAAATAATAATCAAGATATTAATGTACTTAATACAGGTTCATTTAGTCCTATTATAAAAAAATATATTAAGAAAATAGAAAAAGTTGAAAATGGAAAAATAACAGAAACAAAGGATTATAATTTATCTGAAAATGTTCAATTCCCAGTTAAAAATTTATCTAATGTAAATTTAAAAGTTACATATGAATTGGTTGTTAAAAATTCTGGAGAAAAAGATGGATATGTAAAAGTTGTTAAAGAAACAATACCAGATGGAATGAGTTTAGATTCAGAATATAGTGAAAATAAAAATTGGAAAATATTAAATGGAAAATTATATAATAAAACTTTATCAACAAGTATGATAAAAGCAGGAGAAAGCAAAACATTAACTATTAAATTAGTGACAAAAGACACTAATTTGGCACAAAATTACGTAAATGAAGCTTCTATTAATGGTGAAACATATCATAGTGTTAACTTTATAGTAAACGATAAAATAATAAAACATTTAACTGTTTTGGATTCTGATTTGATAGAAGAATTTGATGTAGGTAAAGAAGGTTATACTTTCGGTGGATGGTATATAGATAAATCATATAAAACAAAGTTTAATTTTAGTACTCCTGTTGAAAATGATTACAATTTATATGCAAAATTAATAAACAATAATAAAAAATGTACAGTAAAATATTTAAGACAAAACGGAAAATTATTTGCAGAAAAAGAAATTGATTGCGGAACTAAAGCAGAAGATATTGAAGGACCAAAAGATGAAGAAGGTTATAAATTTAATTGCTGGGAAAAAGTTGGAGAAAAAGAATGTTTTGATTTTAATAAAACAGTAGATGAGGATACAGAATTAACATCACATATGGATCAATATTTTGATGTTAAGTTCTATGAAGAAGATGGAAAAACATCATATGAAAAGAAAAAATATGATCAAGAAATAAAACGTGGAGATTATGCAAAAGAACCAGAAAAAGTTCCAAGTAAAAAGGGGCATGAATTTGAATGCTGGAAAGATTTATCCACAGGAAAATGTTTTGATTTTTCAAATACACCAATTGATGATAAGAAAGATTTTATACCAAGTTTTAAAGCAGATCAAAATAGAGTAATATATGTTGATGAAAAAAATGAAGAAAATATAGTTTTTAAAACATATGATAAAGTTGATTATGGTAAAGAAGTACCAAAATCAAATACTGTACCAACACATGAAGGTTATACATTTACTTATTGGGCAACAAAAGACGAAAATAATAATTATGCGGAATTTGATTATAAAAATAATAAAATGCCAGATAATGATTTATATTTATATGCACAATATACGACAAATGTTCATAATGTTACATTTATAGATGAAAAGCAAGAAACTGATAATATATATGAAATAGTTGAAAATGTTGAATATGGAAGTTTAATAATAAAAACAAAAGCTGATCCATATCATGCTGGTTTTTATTTCACAGGTTGGGCATACAAAAATAAAAATGATAAATTAACAAAATTTGATTTAACAAAAGATACTATGCCAGATAATGATTTGACATTATATGCACAATATACAGATAATAAACATGAAGTAATATATAAAATTCCAGAATGTACAGGTGATAGTTGTGAATCAACACCAAAATGTACAGGTGATGAATGTATAATTGAAAAAATTGATGTACCAGATGGTGAAGTTTTGACTCCACCAGAAGATCCAGTAAAAGAATGTTATACATTTAAATATTGGAGTTTATATGAAACTGGACTTGATGAAAATGGAAAAGAATCAAGATATGATTTCAGTACTCCAGTAAAAAAAGATACAATTATATATGCAATATTTGAAGTAACAAAATATGATGTTACATATGTAGATAATGGTGTGGTAATAAAAACAGAAAAGATAAAATGTGGTAAAACAATACCAACTGATGATCCAAATAAATGTGATAAAAATGATAAAAATTGTGATAATACATGTACTGATCCAAATGGTTGCCCTGATTTTGAATGCTGGAGGGATTCAGATAATCCAGAAACATGTATTACATCAACAGATACTGTAAAGAAAAATACAACTGTTGTATCATCATATATTAAGTTACCTGAACCAACAATTTTGCATACACCAACAGAATGGACAAAGAATGATGTAACTGTTACTATGAAATTTCCTGAAAATGCAAAAAAAATAAGAAAAATAACTAAAAAAACAACGAACGAAGATGGAATAATAATTTATAATGTTGATGAAGAAACAACAGAAGAAGATTTAAATTTAAATCCAAGTGATTATAAAATGGAATATCAAATTGTTTCGGAAAAATCAATAAATGATGAAACAACAACATTTGATGGTTATACTTTAAGTAAAACGTGGAATACATATTCTAATGAATTTACTCAAGGAAAAAATGCTAAGGTAGTTGGCAGAGTAAAATCAATAAATGATAATGTAAAATATTCAAGTGCAGTATTAGAATATGAAATAATCAACATTGATAAAAAGAAACCAAATATAACTAAAACGAAAGTAAAAAATATTAGATCATACGGATTTGAAGTGAATTTAAGAGCAATAGATTTACAATCAGGTGTATCAAAAATAAGAATAATGGTAGATGATAAAGAAGTAGTTGTATATAATTATGATACAGCATTAAATAATGCTAAAGAAGAAACATATACAGTTAGTAATTTAACTCCATCAACAACATATAAGTTATATGCTGAAGTGTATGACTTGGCAGGTAATGTTGCTATTACAGATGCACAGGATGTAACTACATTAGAGGGTAGTCATAATTATGTTGCACAAATAATAGGTAGAAATAATTCTTTATATGAATCAACAGAATCTTATGAACTATTCGAAACATTAGAAGATGCAATAGATGCATGTCCTAGTGAACAATGTACAATACAAATGATAATGGATACAAATGAAAGCGTTGATGTTATAAATGGACAAGACATAACATTAGATTTAAATGGTTATAATGTTTATGGTGTTGGTAATTATACAATACAAAATACAGGTAAATTAATTGTTAGAGATAATAATAAAGATGTTACAGGAAGCATATCAAATAATAATACCGATATTGAAGCTATTGCAATAAATAATGTGAATGGTGGTATTTTAGAACTTGGAGAAAATGATCTTGAGCTTCAAGTATCAAAGATAAAACCATATATATATGGTAATAATTATGGTATTGTTAGTGATCAAAGTAGTACTTTAAAATTTTTTGATGGTAAAGTTGAAGGAAATGTAGCAATTAATGGTGAAGTTAATGAAACACCACCTTGTTATAATGCAAAGGTTGAATCCGGAGAAATAACACAAGTTGCAACATTAACAGTATTAGTAGAGGCAGAAGCAAGAATAAAAGGTAGTTATTATACAAAATTAGGTTATGCGTTAAATGAAGCAACAAGAGGTACATATGATTATTCATATGAAAAAACAAATATTTTAAATGAAGTGGATATGGATAAATATTATTTACAAAATTTTGATATAGATTTAGAAAATAATAAAATGATTTCTACAGAAAGTTTTAATTTTGGAACAGCAAGAGTAAGTTTTGATATAGATTTAACGGATTATCAAAGTGATCAATTATTTACAATGGATATTTCAGCATCATTTGATAATATTTCTGCAAGCGTTACCGCTGAGGCTGATATAGTCATTTCTGATGAAAGCGGAAATAGTGGGAAAACAATTGCAACTAGATATACTAATACATATTTAAGCCAATATTATGAGTCAAATATGCCTCAAAGCTATAATTCTAAATACAGAAAAATATTAAAAAAAGGTGAAAGTCATAGAATAACTATTGAATATCGTATAACACGTATGGGAGAAACATCTTATTTTACTGAAAAGAATCAATTAAATATATCAAACGTTCAAATGGGTGACTATTCTTATGAAACATTTAATTACGATTTGAAAAATGATGTAGTAACTCCAGGTAATTATGGATTTACATATGATGATAGTATTGGTGCATTAGTTTCAAATAATCAAGATGTTGATGATACTGATTTTACTGATATTGGCGCTGATTCATACATTGTAGCAGATTTAACAAATGAATCAGAAGAAAAAACTTTAGATGTTGTTGCAGGTATTTCAAGTGAAGAATTGGCTGATTATGGATATATTTTTGTTACTGATAGTCCAGAAATTCCAATGCATCATGAAACTACAGATAGACAAGTATATATATCAGGAGAAGTTGCTCCTACAACATATAAGATATCTTTAAAACCATTTAAAAAGAATTACATTCATTTTGGATATTATAAAGATATGGCATCTGCAGAGGGAAATGATCAATTTACAATTTATAGTATAGGAACTTATGGCGCTGGTGTTTTAAAAAATTCCGATAATTCTTATAAAATATATACAAAGACTCCGGTATTAAATACAAAGGTTGATACAGTTGTATTATTAAGAGATATAACTCTTGAGGAAAATAATATAATTATACCTGATAATCAACAGGTTGAAATAGATTTAAATGGTCATTATATAACAACAACAATAAGTAATACACCTCTAATTACAAATAATGGTGTGTTAAGTGTTTCAGATAGTAAATATTCAACAAATTATAAAGAATCTATGGATGAATATAATAAATTGCAACAACAATATGAAGAAGAAACAAAAAAATTGCAACAGCAATATGATAAAGAAAATAATAATTTACAAGAAAAAATAAAAAACAAATCATTAACTACAGATGATTACATAACAACTTCTGCTCAAGCAATATATGATGGAATAAATCATGGAGAAGAAGAAAAGGTATGGAAAAACCTTAAAGAAAATACTGAACTTGGGAATATTACTTTAAGTGATGGTAAGTCTTTTGAAAACAATTCTATAAACTTTAATGGTACAAATGATTATCTATCAATTAGTAAAGTAAATCCAGAAAAATTAACTATAGAAACAGTTATGAGTACAGACGAAATACAATTAGGTGAAGTTGAACTTGCATCAAACTATAGTAATGGTGGTTATAAAATATATTTGGAAAACGGGAAAATAAAATCTACAGTAATGATAGGAAATGGAGAATATTCATTACAATCAGATAATGTAGTAGAATTAAATAAAAAATATTATATTGCAATTTCATACGATCAAAAAACTCTAAAAATGTATATAAATGGGAAATTAGTTGATTCATTAACTGCTGAAGAATCAATTACATATCCAGAAACTGATACAGTATTAATGCTTGGTGCAACACCATTTAAAACAACAGCATCAAATAATTATTTCAAAGGAAATATTTATAATTTTAGAGTACACTATGATGCATTGTCTAAAGAAAATATAATTAACAACTTTGATGTGGATAATGCAAGATATGAAATGGGTTACGATTTTATATATAAAGTTGCTGAAGAAAAACATGCAGTAATGCCAGAAGTCACTCATACTGGAGAAATAAGAGCAGTAGGCGGTAATTCGATTGTTAATAATAATGTACTATCAATTAATGATTCATATGTGGGTGGTACATATGGAAAAACAATTGAAAATAATGGGACATTATCGATGAATCAAAATTCATATTTATATTCATCAAGTAATATTGCTTTATATAATAATGAATCTGGCACCATTTTAGGGTTTAATAATGCTACAATATATTCTGGTAAAACAGCAATATATAATAAAAGTAAAAATATAAGTATAATAGAAAAAGTTACTATACCAAGTGGTGGAATAGTTAGTGAATCAGGAAATGAGTTAACTGTCCAAAATATAGAATTATCAAATGGATTTATATATTCATATAATGGATCATGTAAAGTAATAAATGTAAAGGTAACAAATAATAGTGCAAATTCTAAGAAAGCAATTTATTTTAAAAATGATTCGGAGGATAATTCATTTGAATATTCAATAAAAGATAGTCAATTAATTAGTGAGGGTTCTGATGTTGTTGCAATTCTATTAGATAATGTAAAATCCATAAATATAGAAAATTCAGATATAATAAGTGCATATTATAATACATCATCATATCTCTATACAACAACCATAGATGCATCTAATAGTAATTTAAATATAATAAATAGTAACTTATATAATAATGATTTAAAAGGTAAGAGTTGCAATTATCAAATTGGAAAGGGTTGCTCAAATGTTGTTGCAACAAAAAATAGTAATGTAAATATTAATGATTCATATTTTGAAAATAATAGTTCAGGAAGATTAATTTATACATCTTCTGACTCAGAAAAAAGTAAAATAGAAATGAATAACTCAGAATTGATTTCTAAATCAAGTATGGGGATTACGTCAGCAAATAGTATTATAAATATAAATGGAAGCACAATAAAAACATATGATCTTACAATTGAAAACGGATCAGCTTATACAGTAGATGAAACATTAAAACCAATAATGAATATAAAAAATTCAAATTTACAAAGTGCAAATTCAAGTATAATAAATAATTATGGTCATATTGATATAAGTGAAGAAAATAATCTTTCTAAATATAATGATGATAATATTTCATATGCAGCAATAAATAATTATGGTAATCTTAATATATATGATAAATTTATCTTAAAAGATGATTATAATATAGGAATAAAAAATGACGCAAAAGGACATTTAACATTAGGAAAAGATGATGGTAGCTATAATGAATATCCAGTAATAAAAGGTAAAACTCATTCTGTAGTATCATTATATTCAGACTTTAAGTGGTATGATGGAACTTTATATGGTAAGAAATTGTTTTCAATGCATGGTACTGTTGAAGAGTCACCAGAATCATATGATGTTCAAATTGAAAATATAGATGAAAATAACGAAAAACTTTATTTGAAAGAAAAATCAACATTTGAATCTAATGTTGCGCAAATTGGTGACACGAAATATAAAACTCTTGAAGATGCATTTAATTCTTCTATAGATGGTGACACAATTAAATTAATTAATAGTACAAGAACTATAAAATCATTTACTATTCCTGAAAATAAGAATATTACTATGGATCTTGATGGATATAATTTAATAGATTATACCAAAGCAATATTTACAAATAATGGAACATTTACCTTAAAAGATTCAACGACTGTTAAATCAGGTGATTCAACAATTTCTGGAGCTTCAAGATTATATTCAATGGGTGGACAAAGCATTATAAAGAATAATGGAATTTCAAATATAAATGATTTAGTAATAGATTTACGTTCTTTGGCTACAGAAGGAGTAATAAGTAATAGTAATAAAATGGATATAATTGATAGTAAAATAGAATATTATGAATCAACGTTAGGTAGTGTATACAAAGATGCTGGAATAATTCAAAATAATTCAACTGGTAATATTAACATAAAAAATGTTAATGGTAATATGATTGGTGAATTATATTTTATAGAAAATTCTGGTGTTGCAAAAATTACTAACGGATGTATATCTTTACTTAAAGATACAACATATGGTGGTACATATTTATTTAATAGAAATAATGGTGTTATGACTATTGATAATAATACTTCGGGATTTGAAAATGCAATTATCAATTATGGAATATTCCATATGAATAATATGAAATTCAAAAATGTTATTTTACCAATAAAAGGTAGTAAAGTATATAATTATAACATTTTTACTGTAAATAATTATGATTCAGTATTTAGATTTGAAAATGAAGGAGATTTTACTTTTGAAAATAGTACGATATCTTCTATAAAAAACGGCTATAATAGTCGTAATATGTATAAAAATGGTTTAATTGATACATATAATAAAGAATATAACAAACACATATTATATTATCCTCAATTTTTAGAGAAGGAACCAAGTTTGAAAATTAATAATTCTTCAGTATCTAATCAAATAGATAATTATTTTGATTTGTATATAGTAAATTCTGATATTACTAATAATAAATGTACATCTAATGGTTGTTCTACTGCTATAGGAATATATAGTTCCGGTGGAACAGTAACTCTAGGTGAAAATGATAATGATGTATCTTATACTTCACCAAGTATATTTTCATCAGGTATAGCTATAGAGGGTGTAACAGACACTTTAACTTTAAAAGAACCTAAATTAAATTTCTATGATGGAATAATAAAAGGAACAACAGTATTAAAAAATATTAAAATAAATGGTTTACCATCTGAACACATTATAGAAAATGATAAAGAAAAATATCAATATGGAGATGAAACACAAATATTAGATTTAGAAGTAAGAAAATTAAAGAAAACAGAATTTGTTGCTCAAATTGTTGATAGCGAAGGTACTGTAAAAAAACAATATAAATCATTTCAAACAGCAGTAAATGAGCTAGAAAATAATGATACATTGCAGTTATTATCGAATATAAATATATTTTCTGAAGAACAAAATTATACTATACCTGAAAATATAACAAATATACTGGATTTAAATGGATATTTTATATATGTTTCATTTGAAAGTTTTATATCTAATTTAGGTAATTTAACTATAACAGATACATCTGAAACAAAAAATGGGAAAATAGAGTCAACAGATTATAATTCAATTGTAAATTCAGGAAATTTAACTATAAAAGGAACAACAATTGCTGGAAAAGTGACAAATAATTATAAAAGTATAATAAAAAATATGGGTTCCGGAATACTAAATTTAATTAATAGTAAAATTATATGTACTGAAGTTGTTCGTTCTAACAATGAATACAAAACATCATTCATATATAATATGGATAATGCTAGTATTAATATTAATAATTCTGAGATAGAATCTGAAGATAGAAATACAAGTCATAATTATATTTTAAGTAATTCAAGAGGTAAAATTAAAGCAACAGATAGTAGTGTAGGTACTATTGTATTATCACATTATGGAAATTATTCTACAGAAAAAATATCTTGGGATAAAGATGGTGAATATTATGCAGAACTTGAAATTGATGATGGTTCAGTTTCAAATATCATAACAGAAGGATATTATAATGTTTTAGTAAATAATAATGCAGTAGTAAAAGCTATAAATTCTAAATTAACAAATATTAATATAAGTGATTCTGAAGTTAATGTTATAAATTATGATTATATATATCAATTAAATAATCTAAATTATAGCATGTTAATTCAAAATTCTACAGTAAATAAATTAAATATGTATAATTATACTTCTGCAAGTATTATTGATACAAAAATAAGTACTTTAAATATTTATAATAATTCTGGTGTACAAATAAATAATTCTTCAATTAATGATTTAATAGATTTTGTATATGTTGGTTATGATGGTACGCTTATTATTGAAAAAGGATATTTTGGCAAAGTATCAAATTATGGTACAATAACTGTTAAAAATGGACATTTTAGTGGTTCAATATATAATGAAGGTACAATAGCTGCTGAAGAATTCTATTATAACTCAGATGAAAATATTAATAATTCTGGTACTATAAAAGTAAAAAAAGGAACAATTAGTTCTACAAAAGATGTAACTATAAAAAATTCTGGAGAATTATTTATAGGTGAAAAAGATAATATATATGATAAGAAAAAAGTAGTAATAAGTGGTAAAAAAGCAATTGAAAATAAAAGATATTATGATAGTAATGGTAGTAAATATGGTTGTATATATTTATATGATGGAATAATAAAAAGTGAACAAAAAATTGACAATTTGATTTTTGGTGAATATGAAACTGATTATTACTACGTTTCAGATGTTGATGATAGTAATGATGTATACTTAAGAAATGATATTCCAGTATTTAAATTAAAATCAAATCAAAAAGAATATTTAAATTTAGAAAGTGCAATTAATGCATCAGCAAATGAGGATGAAATAACATTAATAAAAGATGTTTATATTCCTAGATTATCAAATTCTGTGAGTATACCAGAGACAAAAACAATTACTCTTGATTTAAATGGATTTGAATTAAGAACAAATAAAACCGGTTTAATTTTAAATAATGGTGTATTAAATATAAAAGATTCCAAATTTAATATGGATGATAATTATAATGTTGCTGATTCATCAGGTTTATTTAATGGTGTAAATTACTACGATGCAGCTTATATAATTCAAAACCAAACAGGAACAATAAATATTGAAAATATAAATTTAAGTGCAGGATTTTCTGATGCTTATTATAAAGATATAGTAGAATGTCTTGTTGCAAATTCAGAAAATAATGGAGTAATAAATATAAC
>CAKPEJ010000001.1 GCA_934149325.1 uncultured Bacilli bacterium | reverse complement strand
AGTAAAAATAGAAGTGATTTAAGTACTTATTATAATGTAGGTAAATTACTATCAGAAGCTGGTAAACATTATGGTGAGGGTATTATAAAAGAGTATTCTAAAAGACTTACTAGTGAATTTGGTAAGGGATATACTCAAACAAATTTAAAATATTTTCGTCAATTTTACATATTTTCAAAAAGTCACACACTGTGTGACAAATTGACATGGAGTCATTATAGAATTTTATTATCTGTAAAAAATACAAATAAAATCAATTATTATATAAAAATAACTGAAGAACAAAATTTATCTATAAGAGAATTAAGAGTTAGAATAAAAAATAATGAGTATAAACTGGTGTAAATTTAAAGGTTTAATTATTGATTTATTTTTTATTTTATTGACACTCAAGTAAAAAAAATATATAATTTAATATGTAAAAGCGTTGATTAAGAGGAGTAAAATAATTATTATTAAAAGAGAGTTAGTGGATGGTGTAAACTAATAATAATGTTATTTGAAGGTTGCTTATGAGCTTAATATTTATATTACGTATATCTGCGTTAAGGATTTAAGAAGCATAGAAATCTATGAACTAAGGTGGTACCGCGCTAAAAGGCGTCCTTAGATTATAGATTTTTTTATTTTATGGAGGATATATGATTGATGAGTTTATTAATTATGTTAGTAATTATGATTTAAATAATATAAAAATAAAACTTAAATATGATCATTCAATTAGAGTAATGAATTTAATGATAAAATATGCAAAAGAATTAGGTTTTGATTCTTATGAAGTAGAACTCGCATCTGTTATAGGTTTATTACATGATATAGGAAGATTTGAGCAGTTAAAAGAGTATGATAGTTTTAATGATAAAGAAACAATAGATCATGCAACCTTAGGAATTAAATTACTTTTTGAAGATAATTTAATAAAAAAATTTTGGAGTAATAAATATGATTATGAATTAATTAAGTTTGCAATTAAAAATCATAACAAATTATATATAGAAAAATGTAATAATGAAAAATTTTTAAAATATGCAAAATTAATTAGAGATACTGATAAAATAGATATATTATACGTATATGGCGTAAGTGATGAACTTAAAGTTAGAAGTGAAAATATAAGTATAAGTAAACCTATTTTAAATTGCATAAAATATAATAAAACTGTATCGTATGATTTAATTAATAACAAAAATGATGAATTATCAGTTTCATTCAGTTATATATTTGATATAAATTATGATATATGTTTAAAAGAATTTTTATATAATTTAAATATTCTTTATAATAAATTAGAATATAAAGAAAAATTCAAAGAAATTTATATGTTAATTAATGAATATGTAAAAGATAAGGAGAGAGTAATATGTTAGATACAAAATATAATCATGTTGAAGTTGAGAAAAATAAATATGAAAATTGGAAAGAAAAAGGTTATTTTTTATCAGGTGATAAAACAAAAACACCATTTACAATGGTTTTGCCACCACCAAATGTAACAGGTAATCTACATTTAGGTCATGCTTGGGATGTAACTCTTCAAGATATTATGGCTAGATATAAAAGAATGGATGGTTATGATGTTTTATGGGTACCAGGAACAGATCATGCCGCTATTGCAACTGAATCTAAAGTAGTTGCTAAATTAAAAAATGAAGGAATTAATAAATATGAATTAGGTAGAGAGAAATTTTTAGATGAATGTTGGAAATGGACAAAAGAATATGGTGGTAATATTCATAAACAATGGGCTATGATGGGTATCAGTTTAGATTATACAAAAGAAAGATTTACTTTAGATGAGGTATCTGTTAATGCAGTAAATAAAGTATTTATTGAAATGTATAACAAAGGTCTTATTTATAAAGGTAAAAGAATAATAAATTGGGATCCAGAAGCTAAAACAGCTTTATCAAATGAAGAAGTTATTTACAAAGATATAAAAGGTGCATTTTATCATATTAAATATTATTTAGAAGATTCATTAGAATACCTTGATGTAGCTACAACAAGACCAGAAACATTATTTGGAGATACAGCAGTGGCAGTAAATCCAAAAGATGAGAGATATAATAAATTAATTGGTAAAAATGTAATAGTTCCAATTGCAAATAGGGTCATCCCTATTGTTGGTGATATGCATGCTGATATGGACAAAGGAACAGGTGTAGTTAAAATAACTCCAGCACATGATCCAAATGACTTTGAAGTAGGTAATAGACATAATTTAGAGAGAATAGTTGTTATGGATGAAACTGCTCACATGAATGAAAATGCCGGTAAATATAAAGGCTATGATAGATTTGAATGTAGAGAAGCGTTAGTAAAAGAACTTCAAGATAAAGAACTATTAATTGAAATAGAAGATATAGTTCATTCAGTTGGTCACTCTGAAAGAAGTGGAGCAATGGTTGAACCATATTTATCAGAACAATGGTTTGTTAAAATGAAACCATTATCAGAAGATGTATTAAAAATGCAAAGTGATAAAAATACAAAAGTAAATTTTTATCCTAATAGATACAATAAAATATTAAATCAAAAAGCAGAAGAGTGTTATGATTGGTGTATATCTAGACAACTTTGGTGGGGAATTAGAATACCTATTTGGTATAAAGATGATGAAGTAAGAGCATCAGTAACATCACCAGGAGAAGGTTGGGTACAAGATCCAGATGTACTTGATACTTGGTTTAGTTCAGGCCTTTGGCCATTTAGTACACTTCATTATTTTGATGATGATAATTCTATGGCAAAAAGATATTTTCCAACATCACTTCTTACAACAGCATATGACATATTATTCTTCTGGGTATTTAGAATGATGTTTCAATCAAAATATTCAACTAATCAAAGACCATTTAAAGATTGTTTAATACATGGTCTTATAAGAGCAAAAGATGGAAGAAAAATGTCTAAAAGTTTAGGTAATGGTGTTCTTCCACAAGAAGTAATAGAAAAATACGGATGTGATTCACTTAGATATTTCTTAAGTACAAGTTCAGCACCTGGATTAGATTTAAGATATGATGAAGAAAAAGTTAAATCATCTTGGAATTTTATTAATAAAATATGGAATGCGTCTAGATTTACATTAATGAATATAGAAAATGTAAAAGAGTATGATTTCAGTAACTTAACTTTAAGTGACAAATGGATTTTAACTAGACTTAATAAAACTATAAAAGAAGTAAGAAAAAATATGGATAAATATGAATTTCAAAATGTTGGTACAGAACTTTATAATTTTATTTGGAATGATTTCTGTGATGGATATATAGAGTTTTCTAAATTTAATATGGATAATGATTCAACAAAAAGTACTTTACTTTATACATTAACTAATATTTTAAAATTACTTCATCCATTTATGCCATTTGTAACTGAAGAAATATATAATATGCTTCCTATAAAAGAAGCTGAAAGTATTATGATTAGTTCTTATCCAGTAGAAAATAAAGAATTTAATTTCGATGATACTATTAAACTTATGGACGAAGTTAGAAACTTTATAACAAAAGCAAGAATAACAAAAAAAGAAAACAATATTCCAAAAGAATTCAAATATAGTTTAGAATGTAATAATTTTGAAGCAGAAAAGATAATAAAAGATATGTTAAAACTTAATGATACTACTTCAGATGATAATTATAGTAAAGTATCTATACAAAGTGATACAAATGTATTAAAAGCAAATTTAACTTATTATTATGTTGTTTCAGAAGAAAAATTAAATGCACAAAAAGAAGCTTTAGAAAAAGAAAAAAAGACTTTAGAAAGTAATATTGCTAGAAGAGAAAAACTTCTTTCTAATCCTGGATATGTTAATAATGCTCCTAAAAATTTAGTTGATGAAGAAAAAACAAAATTAGAAAATGAAAAAAGAGAACTAGAGATAGTTATTAGCAAATTAAATAGTTAAAAGGTAATCAAATAATTTACTAGAGTTAGAGATGATATAAATAAGACAATAATAAATATACCATTTACCTTATCTTATATCAGAATAAAAATACTTCTGCATTAATTTAATGAATTGTTTGAAAATTATTATCCATGCAATGAACTTATTATTCAAAATATTGATAGAATTATTGAAGGAGTGATGATATGCAAAATTTAAGTTTATATATTCCTGAAAAGGAAGATTATGGTATGAAAAAAATTTAAAAAGTGATCCTAATACTATGAGCTATAATGCTGGTTATGATGTTTCTTATTATGGATATCATTATGATACAGGTTGTATAGATTTTCCTGAAGAAAAATATGAAGAAACATATAATAAAAGACTAAATGATAATGGATTCTTTGCATATATAAAAGATAATATTTTAAATGAATTTGTTGGATATTGTAATTATCATTATAATAAAAATGAAGATAAGTATGAATGCGGTATCATAATAGATTTCAAATATAGAGGAAACGGATATTCAAATCAAGCATTAAAACTATTATGTAATAAAGCAAAAGAAAATGGTATAAAAGCTTTGTATGATAGTTTTGAATCAGACAGGGATAATACATTAAAAGTATTTGAAGCAGTTGGATTTAAAGTTGTAAAGAAAACCACTTGGAAAAAATTTAATAAATTAATTAAAGGTATAGTAGTTAAAATAGAATTATAAAAAATAGGTGATGTAGATGTTAACAAAATTGACAATATTCTGTAAATTTGATATTAGTTAATTACCTTTTATGGAAGTAAATATAAAGAGTATAAACAAAGAAAACTATATAAAGAAAGTAATCAATGATTCTTATGAGTATTATTTATTACAAGAGAATGTTAAAAAAATGGTGTTTAGAAAAAATATTGTTATAGCTTTGATTTCTATTAGAAAAATATATTTTGTTAAAGATATTTCAAGTGATTTAATAAATGATATAGTTCCTATTTTAGCATTAGTAAATTCTGAAATTTTTAAAGACAATAAAGATGTAGTATTATCAGCATTAAAACAGGATGGCGATAATATTACAATTTGTTTCTAATAGTTTAAAAAATGTAGAAATAGCAATGAAAATAATAATAAAGGAATAGAAAAAAATAAAAAAACGTGATATATGGTATAATAGATACATATTGGAGGTACAAGATGGATATAAAAACAAGATTAGAAGATGATAAAGTTTTAGGTATTTCATTAGAAACAAAAAAATTCTTAAATTCAAAAGGTATCTACACTATTGAAGATTTTTTGAATGTTAATGAAAGTGATATTCCTGTAACAAGGAATAATTATTATCTTGCAATGCAACATATTTTTAGGCATGCTTATTTAAATCAAGAATTAATTTATGATGTATTATTAGAAAAAGAATACAAAATAAATAAAAAGGGACTTGATGAATTTGCAGATGATTACCTTAAATTAGGATTAGCAGATAAATTACGTGGTAAACGAAATATAGCAAGAGATATGGAAGAATGGATTCAAAATAATAAAGAATTTTTGACTTCAGATAAAATTTCAATGAAAGTAATAGTAGAAGAATTAGTTGATAGAAGTAATATAAGTAAAGAATTATATGAATTACGACATAATCGTTCTGATAAAATTAGTTTTGATGAGTATAAAAATAAAAAAGATGAATTAATAAAGAATGTATCAAAATATCCTAAAATATATTTAAATCACTCAAATATTTTAAAATATTATAAAGATTATATAGATGCTAAAAAAGAAACAAAAGAAAAAAATAAGAATGATACTTACACTTTAATGTATTTAAAGGAACAAATAAATCAATTGGTAAATCAAAGAGATAATTTAGATAAACAAATAGAAGTTCTTCAAAATCGAGTTAACGAAATTCTCGGAGAAAGTAAATCATATGGAAAATAATTTAGATATTGAACAAATAAAAAAAATTATAGAACAATTAAAATTGGAAATAATAGAAAAAGAAAATAAAATAGAAGAACTTTTGCAAATAATTTTTAAACTCAATGATTTATGATAATTAAAGATATAGATGTTAGAAATATTGGATTAGAAGCTGAAACAGAAGATTTTTTTGATTATAGATATTATCCCAATTTTTTCAATTTGAGATTTAATAAAGATACTTCTGCAACAGATAGAGAATTTGTAATTATGTTCGGATTGCCGTCTAAACTAATTGAACTTGGAAAAAATAATATTAGTAAATTATCTGATATTGTTCCAATTGATAAAGTTGGAGCAATTAAAACATTTAAAAAAGCAGAATTTATCCATACTAAATTAGAGCTAAAAGAACTAGGCTTTTGTAAAGAAAGTATTTATAAACAATTTTTAATTACAAGAAAAATGTATTTTAATAAATAAAGAAAGTTGGTGAATATGATGAATGCAAAAGAGAAAATAAAAGATATTTTAAATTTAATAGAGGAAAGACATATTGATATGTATTTTAATATTTCAAAAGAAGAATTAGATAGGTATATTGATGAAATTCTTGAAATGTACGATATAAATGATGATTATTCGTTATATTATTATACAAATATGATTATAAAAAAGATATTTGGAATATATGATTCACATACTAAATTGTTATTTGAAAAAAGTGATTTTTATTTACCAATTAGATTTAAATATATTAATAATAAATTATATATTATAAGGACTACAGAAGAAACAAAGTCATTATTATATAGTGAAGTTAAAAAAATAGAAAATATAGATATTAACATAATAATAGATGAAATAAAGAGTATTATAGCTAGTTCAACAGAAGAATATATAACATCACAAATAGAATTATTTTTAATTAATGGATATAAAATTAAATCATTACCATCTATCAATTCAAAACTTGATGAATTTAATTTTACTGTAAATAAGGATGAAAAGATAATGGATATGAAATTAACTAAAGATGAAGGATATCTTTTACCTATAAATAAATCTAAAGAAAATTATTCATATGAAATAATAGATGATAAAATGATTATTGTATATAACAAATGTAGAGAAGAATATGATGGGCAAATGATTGAATTTGTAAACAAAATAGAATCTGAATCAAAAAAATTTGGAATAGAAAAATTTATTATAGATATAAGAGGAAATCAAGGTGGAAACTCTGAAATAATAAATCCTTTGATAGAATTTTTAAAAGATAAAAAAACTGTAACGTTAGTAGATGAATACGTATTTTCGGGTGGAAGATTTGCTATTTTAGATTTAAAAAATATTAATAGTAAATTTGTAGGAACTGGAATTGGAACACAACTTAATTGTTTTGGCAATGCTCCTATTACTAAGTACGATAATTTTATTATTCCAATATCAAATAAATATTTTTATATGGATACATCATATTCATATGATGATTTTAGATATGCGGATACAAAAGAAAAATTTAAAAAACTAAAGCAAAATAAAGAATTATTTGTTCCACAAATATTTGAACCAGATTATTATTCTAAAAAAAATATAGATGATTATAAAGATGGGTTTGATAGAGAACTTGAATTTGCTATTGAACTATTAAAAGAAGAAAAATTACAAAAAGGTGTTAAAAAATGAAAAAAGAGAACTAGAGATAGTTATTAGCAAATTAAATAGTTAAAAGGTAATCAAATAGATTATCTTTTTTGTTATAGTTACAATAAATATAAAATATTTTTTCTTTTTTTTATTAATATGATATAATACATAAATAAATCTTAGGGGTGGTTTTATGTTTAATTACGAAAAATTAGATTTTGAAGATAGGGTAAGTGAATATTTAAAAAAAATAAAAGAATTAGGAAGAAATATTCAAAGAGGAGAACAATATACATTTTCTGATGGTTTTTTAATGTATATATGGTATAGTAAAGAAGTATCAAAAATAATAGAGGAGAGAAATAACAATATAATTCCTAATGAAGAAAGAAAAAAAGAATTATTATTATTTTCAAAAATAGAAAATTTGTTATATAACTATAAACAAAATATATATGAAAGAAAAGCAAAAGAATATTTTGAACAAATAAAAAAACTTGGTAGGAATATAGAAAGAGATGAATTTTATCCTTTTTTTGATGGTGCATCTATGTATGCATGGTACGTTAATGAAGCACAAAATTTTATTAATGATAAAAATTCAAATAAGAAAGTTAGTGAAAATAGATTAGGCAAAATTATGTTATATGCAAAAATAGAAAATTATTTATATGATATAAAGAATAAGAAAAAAACAGATACTTATGAAAAGAAGGTAAATCAATATATATACTTAATTAGTAAAATTGGTAGAAATACAAACAGAAAAGATGATTTTGTATTTTCTAATGGAACAAAAATGTACGCTTGGTTTATTCATGAAAATTCAAAATTGTTAAAAGAAAGAAAAGAAGATATAAAAATAAATGATGATAGAATGAATGAAATAATGTTATTTTCAAAAATATATGATCAGTTATATATTATTAAAAAAAATAAAAAAATTATAGAAACAAAAAAGAGTTATAATCAAAGAAAACCTATTATAGATGATAAAGAGAGTTTAAAATATAAACTAAAATGTATTGAAAGTATTCAAAATAATAGAAAACAAGACAATTAAAATTCATAAAAAAATATATTAATCATATTATTTAGTAAACATGAACGGAGGAATAATATGATTAATAAAAAGAATATTTGGGCTTTAACATTATTTAGTTTAATATTAGTATTAAGTGTTTACTATATTACGATGCCATCAGAATTTTTGGCAAGTACATTAACAAGTAAAGAAGAAAAAGAAAATGTAAAAGATACAACTGCTACAGAAAATGAAACAATAACAGCTTTAAATGTAGAAAATGATGAAGAAAAAGAAAAAGAAATGAAAGAACTTCAAACAATATTAACTGATGAAGATGCATCGAATGATGATAAAAATAATGCATATGAAAAATTAAAATCGTTAAATATTTTAAAAGGTAAGGAAAATGATTTAGAAGAAAAAATAAAAAATCAATATAAACTTGAAAATTTTGTAAAGATAAATGAAGATAAAGTTCAAGTTGTTATAATAAAAGATGGAAATGATGCTAAACTCGCATCTAACATAATGAAACTTGTTCAAGATAATTTTGATAATAAAGTTTATGTAACTATAAAATTTCAAAAATAAATTATTAAAGAGTAATAACATTATTACTCTTTTTACATACAATAATATGAGTAATCATATATACACCTCGAAAAAAAGAAAGTGAGGTAAAAAATGAGTAAAGGAATATTAACTAAAAGAGAAAGGGAAGTATTTGAATATTTAATACAAAATAATACTACAAAGGAAATATCAGAAAAATTAAATATATCAGAAAAAACTGTTAGAAATCATATATCTAATGTTATGCAAAAACTAGGTGTAAAAGGAAGAAGTGCCGCAGTTGTTGAATTACTTAAATTAAATGAGATATCTTTATAAGATTCTCATTTTTTTAATTTCTTTGAATAAAATAGTAGTGGTGATATTATGATAAATAGATTTTCAAAAAATAAAATATATAAAGTCTTAGTAATATTTTTAATAGTTTTTTTATTATATTTATTTCCAAAAAAAGAAGAATATAGTTTAAATGTAAAAACGGTTATGGATGAAAATAAATATCATGATATATTTCTAATAGATAAAAATAATATGGTAGCTAAAACAAAAATAGTTACAACTTCTAATTCAAAAGAAGGTCTTATAAAAGAATTAGTAGAATCACTAATTATAGATGGGAAATACGTTGATAGAGTTCCAAATGGATTTACCCAAATGTTACCTAGTGATACAAAAATATTAAATATAAATGTAAATAATAATATTATAGATTTAAATTTTAATAATAAATTATTTGATGTAAAATCAAGTGATGAAAGAAAAGTTTTAGAGAGTATTATATACACTCTAACAAGTATAAAAGATGTTCAAGGTGTAAGAATATTAATTGATGGTAAAACACTTAATAAACTGCCTAAAACAGGTGAATTATTAGATGAGGTATTAAATAGAAAAATAGGTATAAATAAAGACTATAATATTGATGATATTAAAAATATTACAAATGTTACAATATATTATACTAGTAAATTTAATGATCAAATTTATTATGTTCCTGTTACTAAATATATGAATAGTAATGATAATAAAATAAAAATAATAATAGATCAATTAACAAGTAGAATGTCATATAATTCTAATTTGATAAGTTATTTAAATTCAAATTTAGAATTACTTGACTATAGTTTTAATGAAGATCAATTAGATTTAAATTTTAATCAATATTTATTTGATAATGAAGATAATAAAAAGGTATTAGAGGAGGTTATATATAGTATTTCTTACTCTGTTGAAGATACTTTAAATGTAAGTAACATAAAATTTTTTGTAAATAATAAAGAAATAAAAAAATAATACTTGAAATATTTTAAAATTTGTTATATAATCAATTTGTCCTTGAAAAAAGGATACTGTGCCTCAGTAGCTCAGTTGGATAGAGCAACGCCCTTCTAAGGCGGCGGTCAGGGGTTCGAATCCCTTCTGGGGCACCAGATAGTAAATAAATCCTTATATTATATAAGGATTTTTTTCTTTTTGTACTCAAAAAATACTCTGAAATGATATTTAATTAATAATATTTATCCATGAATTCGGCCATTTCTCTCTGTATTTTTTCTGAAATGTTTCCATAAACATCAATAGTAGTACTTACATTTTCCATAAATTCAACATATTTTTCACATAATTTAATTTTATAATTAAGTTAGTAGATGAAAAAATGAAAAGAAAAACAAAGAATATTACTATGATATTTATTCTAATTATTATGATAGTTTTTACAATTTTTACAACAATTAATTTTAAAGATAATTCTAATAATGAATTAAATAATTCATCTAAAATAAAACTAACTGGTGATAGTTATATAACTAGTTTAGATAATAAAGATCAGAGTAATAGTAATATAGATTTTAATGGTTATAAATTATATGTAAATGGTAAGGCCATAAATTAAAAAAAGTATAATAACAATAGTTACTATACTTTCTTTATTATGTTGATGGATATTTTGAATATCTATTATAAGTATTATAATTTCTATAGTTCATAATATTACTCCTCTCTAAAATATTTTATCTATAAAGTAATAACCTTACTTTTTACTTTGGTAAAGTAGTAAACTATATAAGAAAAACAGCACTCAATCTAGCATAGATTAAGTGCTTTACCATAAATATGGGCAAGTACTCAACTCGGCAAAGTTAAGTATTCCCTACAAAAAATATACTATTAAATAAATATAAAAACAAGCGAACAATAGAAAATTTTTGTATAAAATATTAAATTAAAAAAAGTATAATAACAATAGTTACTATACTTTTTTTATTAATATGGTCTATATGGATAATATGGTCCTGGTACTGGATAGTAATAATAAGGTCTATTATTATATCCTCCATAGAAGAATGGGGCAACTAATCCACCTGTGATTCCACCTAATACAAATGGTCCTAAAAATCCACCAGCAACTCTTTCATCATTTGAATTAACTTTATATTGTGAATATGAAGTTGATGGATAATTTGAATATCTATTATAAGTATTATAATTTCTATAGTTCATGATATTACTCCTTTCTAAAATATTTTATGCATTTAATCTATAATGGTTAAATTTGCACTTTTATAAAAAATATGGTAAAATATGCCTTGCAAAAAAAGAGGTGATATAATGTTTAAATATAAAAAAGGAACTATATTAAAGAAAAAAATATATGAAAATGTATATGAATTATTTTTAATTTTAAAAGATGTATATGAAGATGATGAATATATTTATGGAGTAAAATTAAGTGATAAAAATAATGATTATTATGAATTATTAAAAATAGATAATGATTTAGATTTTAGTGATGTATCTATTAGTGGATTATACCATGAAATAAAATGTGATTTAATTATAGAAAAAATAAGAGCTCAAGCAAGTACAAGTATTACAAATGAATTTTTTGAGGGTAGTGAAATAAAAAGATTAAGAAAAAGTATATAACTTAATCTTTTTTTGTTATATTTTTATGAATTTCATAATATATTTTACAAAGGAGAAATATATTATGAAAGAAATGTACAAGGTATACAAAGCAGAAATCAATAAAAAAAATAAAGTATTGTTAGTAACATTAATTATATTTATATTAGGATTAATATTTGGTTCAGTTTATATTACAATATTAGGTAATGATGAAAAGACTCTTATTTTAAAAAAAGTAACAGGATTTTTTAGTGGTTCAAATAAAATAAATTTTGATGATAGAATATTACTATTTAAAAATAGTTTAATAAATAATTTGATATTTTTTGTAACTATGTGGTTGCTTGGATTATCTGTAATTGGTATTCCAATAATTTTGATAATGGTATTTTTTAAATCTTTTGTTACAGGTTTTTCTATTGGTTCAATATTTGCATGTTACAAATCAAAGGGAATTATAGGAATTTTATTATATATTTTTCCTAATTCAATTATTACATGTGTTTTTACCATATTTTTAGGCACATATAGTCTTATTTTAGCAATAAAACTATTATTACATGCATTTGGTAAAAAAACACTTAATTTTAAAGGATTTATGGGTAAATATTTCTTTATATTATTAATATGTATATTAGTATCTATATTATGTGCTTTATTTGAAGCATTTATTAATCCATCTATATTAAATCTGTTTACTAATTTTACTAAATAAGTTATAATTAACACTGAAGTGAAGTGATAAAAATGAAAAAAGTTATAGTAGGTATTAGTGGGGGAGTAGATTCAGCTGTTAGCGCATATTTATTAAAAAAAGAAGGATATGATGTAGAAGGATTATTTATGAGAAACTGGGATAGTTCATTAAATAATGATATTAATGGTAATCCAACATTAAATAATAATATATGTACTCAAGAACAAGATTATAATGACGCTCTTGAAGTATGTAATAAACTAGGAATTAAATTACATAGAATTGATTTTGTTAAAGAGTATTGGGATTATGTATTTACTTATTTTCTTGATGAATTAAAAAAAGGAAGAACTCCTAATCCAGACATCATGTGTAACAAATATATTAAATTTGATATGTTTAAAAAAGAAGCTGATAAATTAGGTGCGGATTATATAGCAACAGGTCATTATGCAAGAATGAAAGATGGATATTTGTACAGAGGTATTGATGAAAATAAAGACCAAACTTATTTTTTATCTCAAGTATCTAAAGAAAAACTTAATAACGTTATATTTCCAATAGGAAATTTAATAAAAAAAGATGTAAGAAAAATCGCACATGAACAAGGTTTAATTGTTGCGGATAAAAAAGATTCTACAGGTATATGTTTTATTGGAGAAAGAAATTTTAAAGAATTTTTAACAAACTATTTACCTAATCAAGAAGGAAACATTGTAGATATTGATACAAATAAGATTCTTGGTAAACATGTAGGTCTTATGTATTATACAATTGGTCAAAGAAGAGGACTTGATATTGGTGGTAATGAAAAAAGATTATATGTAGTTGGTAAAGATCTAGAAAAAAATATATTGTATGTATCATTAGGTGAAGATACTAAATATCTTCAAACTGATGAAGCTTTAATAGAAGATGTTAATTTAATAAGTGATAAAAGAGTAACAAAATGTACTGCTAAATTTAGATATAGACAAAAAGATATTGATGTAGATTTAGAATATTTAGATAATGGAAACATAATTGTTAGATATGATAATGTAAAATCAGTTACTCCTGGACAAGCATGTGTATTTTATTTAGGAGAAGAATGTCTAGGTGGAGGAATAATTAAAGAAGTAAGAAAAAATGGAAAAAAACTATGGTATTTATAAAGGATAGCTTATATAAGTTATCTTTTTTACTTTACAACACTTGACATTTTGTTATATGATGATAAAATTATAATAGGAGGGAAAATAAATGATGAACAGATTAAATGAAATATTAAGCGAAATAGGAATTTCAAAAGTTAAATTAGCAAAATATTTAGGTGTATCTAGACAAATGGTTTATAATTATTTAGAAATGGATGATATAAATAATTGGCCATTAGAAAAGAAAATGAAATTATTTACATTATTAAAAATTTCAGCACCTGAAGAAATAGAAAATATAAAGATAGATAATGAATTTATAAAGCATGCGAATATGTTAATAAATTCTGAAATAAATGAAGAAGGAGTAGGTAAGGGTAGTATAAATTTTAATGGACTTAAGCAAAAAGATAGTGAAACATTAAATGATATTGTATTCTTATTAAAAGAACGTTTACTTGATGATTCAACTGATGAAACAAGTAATATATGTAAATATTTATACTATTTTTTACAAGCAATTGATAATACACCAGAAATTAAATACATGCTTGGTTATGTAGCAAAAACAACTGGTTTCATTAATCCAAATGAATTTGTATTTGAAGAAGAAAAACAATTTACGTTTGAAAGTATATTATTCTCAGCAATGGTATTATATACTAATGGATCTGCTTCTAAAGAAAAATTAATTGAATCACATAAAAAATTTACTCAACAAATTAATGCAAAAAAAGAAGAAAAACTATCTAGGACTCAAGAGTTAATAACAGCTCAAGTACAAGCATTAAGAGAATTAGGATATACTGAAATAAATGAAAGTAATGTTACAGAAGTTCTTGAAAAAATAGCAGAAATTCAATCTAGAAAGATATAAAATATATTTCAGATAATAATTATTATGTAAACTAATAAAAGTTATAAAAATAAAAGACATACTCTAAAATAAGTATGTCTATTTTAATATTAACCTTTTAAATATATTATCATTTTGTTTCTTTTCATTTGATTCATAATCTATTAAATCACTATGAATTGATTCTATATTACCAATACTACATATTTCGTTTGTCTTAGTATCATATGATTCAACTACAGTTATTTTATTTTCAACACTGTTATTTTGTGCATGTTCTATTGTATTAAACTTCTTAGGACTATTATATATATCGCATAAGAATCTTAATCTACTATTATCAAAAGAATATACTTCATCAATTATATGTAACTTATTATCTGTATTATTATTTGATGTTATTACATATAATTTGCCATAATAATTAGTTTTACCACCAATATATATACGTTCTTTTTGAATATTATATGTTTTTTTGTCTTTTGTAGTTATTATTGCGTATTCATTAAATAATTTATTTGACATATATAATCACTCCTTTCATAAGCGAAATGAGATTTATTATATACTTTTTTCACACTTTTGTCAAGTACTCCTCCCCTTCTTATTTATAGATATGATAGGGGAAGTTATTTATTAAATATATTATTAATTTTTGTTTTTAACTTTTCAATTTTCTTAGTACATTCATCCATTGAATTACTATTTACGCTTAAATAAATTTTTATTTTAGGTTCTGTACCAGATGGTCTAATCATAATTGTTGATCCATCATTAAGTATATATTTTAGTGCATTTGTATAGTTTTCTCCTTTTTCTTTTAAATAATCGTATTTAATGCAATTTTCATCAAATATAATTAAGTCGTTTCTTAAATCATCCATATATTTATTAATTATATTTTTTCCATCTATTCCACTATATACAAAACTTAATGTTTCTTCTAAATAATAGCCATATTTTTCATATATACTAGTTATATAATCAGTCATTGTTATATTATTTTCTTTACAATAACACATTATTTCAAGAATAACCATCATACTAGAGAATCCATCTTTATCATCTATATTTATATCAAACATATATCCTAGACTTTCTTCATATCCGAATAGATATTTTTTATTCTTTAATTCATGCTTTTTATGAGCAATATTTTTGCATCCAGTTAGTACTTCATAGCATTCAATATTCTTTTCTTTACATATTTTATTAAGCATTGGTGTTGTTACTATACTTTTAACCATATAGGAATTATTATTTTCTTTAGAATTTAAAGATATATAATTAGCAAACATTATTCCTAATAAATTACCATTTATATATTTATATTCTTCTTTATTTTTGTACATAACCCCTACTCTATCTGCATCTGGATCAGTTAATATTATTAAGTCTGAATTATTTTCTTTCGCATATTTAATAGCTAAATCATAATTAAAGATATATTCTGGGTTAGGTTCTTTTGCATATGGAAAATTTCCATCAAAAGTGCATTGTTCTTTAACAATATTATAATTAAAATCAAATTTATTTAATAATTCTTCTGCTGTTTCTAAACCAACTCCATGAAGTGAAGAATAAGTTACTTTTATTTCCTTAGAATATTTATTTAATAATTCGATATTAGAAATTGCCTTTAAATTTTCTTTTATAAATGCATCATGAACACACTTTTCTACTATATTAAAGTATTGGTTATTTTCTTTTTCAAGTTTTACTTCATCTAATGAATTTACATTTTTTATTTCATTTGAAATATCTTTTACTTCATCTATTATTTGTCCACCTAAAGAATTATATACTTTGTATCCATTATATATTTTTGCATTGTGACTAGATGTAATAACTATTCCATTAGTACATTTTAAATATTTAACCGCAAATGCTAATTCTGGTGTTGAAGTATACGTATCAAATAAATATGTTTTAATCTTAAAATAGTTTAATACTAAACATGTTATTTTTGCGAATTCTTTTGAATTATTTCTTGTATCATATGCAACAACAACTGTAGCGTCTTTATAATGTTTATTTATAAATCTTGCAAGTCCAAGTGTTACTTTACCAATTGTATATTTATTAATCTTACTATCTCCAAGACCCATAATACCACGTATTCCTGCTGTTCCAAATTCTAAATCACTATAAAATGATTCTATAATTTCTTCTTCATTCATTTTCTTCAAAATATCAATATCTTCTTTACTTATTATTTTACTATTTAACCATTTATTATATTTTTCTTTTATATCCATATTAATTCTCCTTTTTGCTTCTTGGATGAAATTCATCATAATTTTCTTTTACATAGTTATCTGATACATGAGTATATATTTGAGTTGTTTTAATATTTTCATGACCAAGCATTGTTTGTATACTTCTTAAATCTGCACCATGATTCAAAAGATGTGTTGCAAAAGAATGCCTTAAAGTATGAGGTGATATATCCTTGTTTATACCTTTTTCTTTTGCTAATTCATTTAATAATTTAAAGAATCCTTGTCTTGACATTTTACCGCCTCTACAATTTAAAAAAAGTGTATCAGATGTTTTATTTTTTAAAAGTGTATTTCTATATATATTTATATATTCAAATAAATATTTAGTCGCAACATCATCTATAGGTATTATTCTTTCTTTACTACCTTTTCCAAAACATCTTACTATATTTAAATTAAAATCTATATCATTTACATTTAAATTAAGTAATTCAGATACTCTTAATCCAGAAGAATACATAAGTTCCATCATAGCCTTTGTTCTATATGATAATGCATCATGAACATCTATATTAAGTAATTTATTTACTTCTTCTTCACTTAAAACATGAGGAATAGTTTTAGGTGTTTTTAAACCTGTAATATCATCACACGGATTACTTTTTATTTTATTATTCTTAAGTAAGAATTTAAAATAATTTCTTATTGATACAATATGTCTATTAATACTTTTTGCCTTAATTGTACCATTTAAAAATTTAATATAATTATTAATGTCATTTGGATTAATATCACTATAATGTTTTTTTGTAAAATAGTAAAAGTCTATTAGATCTCTTTTATAACCGTCAACTGTATTTTCACTTAATTGTCTTTCTAGTGATATATATGTTATATAATCATCTATTTCTTTAATAATATCATCTGTTTTCATATTATCACCTTATTTTAATTATACTATATATAAATAAAAAAACAATTAATCTTTACATTAATTGTCATTAATATTTTCTAGGAAAATAAATTATATTTTTTTGTATTTTTTCTTTCAATTTAAGTCTTAAGGAATTTGCCCATATCATATCATAATATTTTTTATTTTCGTCACTAACCTTTTCATCATTTGTTACTATTGCCATAAAAGAAAAATCTAACACCTTTATAATTTCATTTACTTGAGTTTCACTTAGATCTTCTTTTAATAGTTTTTTATCAATAATATCCAAAAATTCATTACTGCATGCGATTGAATATATAATATCAGGCATTTCAATCATCTTATTTAATATGAAATCTTCATCATTTATATCTTTTTTCATTAAATTAGATAATGCATTTTTCTGAAAATCTTTGTTTAATATATTAAGTATTTTACATCTTGCAAATGATGAAGATGAAATATCATAAACTTCTGCCTTTTCTAACATATTATCTATTAAATCTACATTAACATCAGTCATATACTTTTCTAAAATTCTTATAGATTTTTTTGTATTAAAATTATTTTCTTTAATTATTTCATATATTTCTTCAACTTTTGTTAGAAAAAAATGTAATGCAATTAAATTACTATTATTAAATATCTCGTTTAAATCAGATATACATAAAAATTCTAGAAAATTATTATTTAATATATAATTAGAAATTACATTTTCATCATAATATATTCCATTAATTATTTCTTCTTCATAAGTCGCAAGGGCAAAAGAAGGATCCTTACACATTTTAACTATAAGAAAAAAATCTGGATTATTTTCTTTTCTTAATTTATTTAATAATTTTAAAGTTTCGTTATTCATAAATATCACCTTTTTTGATTGAAATATAATACTATAAATGATTATTTTAGTCAAATTATAATATAGAAATTAAAGTTAATATATAGTATAATTATTAAAGGAAGTGATTTAAGTGACAGAACCATTAGCAATAAAATTAAGACCTAAAAATATTGATGAAGTAATTGGGCAAAAACATTTAGTTGGAGATAATGCTCCTATTAGAAATTTTGTTAATAATAATAGAATATTTTCAATGATTTTATATGGGAATCCAGGAATTGGAAAAACAAGTATAGCAAGCGCAATCGCAGGATCAACTAATTTAAAATATAGAATGTTAAATGCAACTGTTAATAATAAAAAAGATTTGGAAATTGTTATTGAAGAAGCTAAAATGTATGATGGAATAATCCTTATAATGGATGAAATACATAGACTTAATAAAGATAAACAAGATATTTTACTTCCACATCTTGAATCTGGGCTTATAACTTTAATTGGACTTACTACATCTAATCCGTATCATAAAATTAATCCAGCAATTAGAAGTAGATGTCAAATTTTTGAACTTAAACCACTTACTTTTGATGAAATAGTTTATGCTTTAAAAAAAGCTACTAAAAGTGAATATTTAAAAGGAATAAAAATAAATAATAATGCTTTAGAATATATTGCTAAACTTTCTGTAGGTGATCTTAGAAGTGCATATAATTTACTTGAAATATGTTACTATAGTACAAGCGATAAAAACATTACTATGGATGTAGTAACTAAAATAAATAATAAACCTGCCCTATTCGCTGATAAAAATGAAACAGGTCATTATGACTTACTTAGTGCCTTTCAAAAATCAATTAGAGGATCTGATGTTAATGCAGCCTTACATTACTTAGCTAGACTTTTAGTTATTGAAGATTTAGATAGTATTTATAGAAGAATGACTGTAATTGCATATGAAGATATAGGACTTGCTAATCCATCAATTGGGCCTAAAGTTGATGCTGCTATAAATGCATGTGAAAGAGTTGGACTTCCAGAGGCTAGAATTCCACTTAGTGTTATTGTAACTGAAATGGCTTTGTCACCTAAATCTAATAGTGCCTATAGTGCCTTAAATAAGGCAATTACAGATATAGAAAGTGGAAATAATTACCCTATACCAGAAACAATAAGAATAGACTCTAAAATATATAAATATCCGCATGATTATAAGGGATCATATGTTAAACAACAATATATGCCAGATAATCTTATAAATAAAAAATATTATGAAGCTAAATTAACTAGTAAATATGAACAAAGTTTAAATGAAATATATAAAAGAATAGAAAAAATAAATAAAACAGAGGAATAATATTATTTATTCTTCTGTTTTTAATATATCTTTAATAATATAATCAGAAATAAGAATTCCTGCAGTATTAGGAACTACACTATATGATCCTGGAGTCCTTGTTTTAGTTTTAATAGGACTTTCTACACTTGAAAGTACAACTACTTTTTTATTAATATTAAGTTCTTTTAATTTATGTCGTATTACTTTAGCAAGAGGATCATAACTTGTTTTTCTTATATCAGTAATTTTTAATTTATATGGATCAAATTTGTTACCAGTTCCCATACTTGATACAAATTTTATATTCTTTTGTAAACATTCTTTTATAAGCATAATTTTAGTACTAACAGTATCACATGCATCTATTAAATAATCTATATTATATTTAAATAATTCTTCTTTTGTTTCTTCGTTTAAAAATATCTTTAATTTTATTATATTAACATTTTTATTAATATCTTTAATTCTTTCTTCAAATACATCTACTTTATATTTTCCTATAGATGAATCAAGTGCGATTATTTGTCTATTTTTATTTGTTTCATCAACTGTATCATTATCAATTATAATAATATTTTCTATACCATTTCTAATAAGTGTTTCAGTAGCATATCCACCTACTCCACCAAGACCTACTATAGCAACAACCTTAGAACTAATTTTATTTATATTTTCTTCACCAATTAATTTTTCAAGTCTATTAAACATATATATCACCATAAAGATTATAACACAAAATAAAAAACCTATAAAGGTCAGGGACGATAAACCTACACGTCTGTGCAGGTGGGTATCCCATAATAAGCATTAGGATCCTTATATAAATATAAATATTCAACACCGCTTACTAATTCTGATTCCCGTATTCGTCATTTAGTCGGTTTTATGTTCACCTGATTGTTCCTTTATAGGTTAATTTAATGATATCATATTAAAAATAAAAAATAAAGTCTTTTGACAAAACTTTACTTTTTTATTAACAACTATATTTTCCTTGGTTTATATATAATAATTTATTTTTTCTTAACTGAAGAACTTGTTTACTTATGTTTTTGTCTTTATTAAACTCTTTTTCATATTGTTTTAATAATTTATCTGCTATTTTTTGATGATTATTTTGATACAAATATTTGATATATTTAAGTTTATCTATATTTTCTTCTTCATCAAATTTATCTAATATATCATTTATGTTATCAGTTATATTATCTTTAAAAAAGAAACTTTCTTTAACATCTGTATTAGAATGATTTTCTTCCATTTTTTTATCATCTTCAATAACTGACTTTAAGGCATAATATTCTTTTTTAAATTTATATCTTTCTTTACAATTAAAACATCTATTTGTCATTAAAAACTTATAACTTTTAAGTATTTTACTATATCCTTTTTTATTATATTCTATAAAAAGAGACATAGCTTCTTTAGTTTTACCCATAAATAAAAGACATCTTGCCATATAGAACTTAAATATATTAGCATTTGTTAAATAGTAACCTGCCATAAAATATTGATAAGCGTTATAATAATCACCATAATAATAGCTTAATTTCCCCAGCCTTTTATATTCTTCATAAACTCCATATAAATTTAATTTATCCAATCTTTGAATTTCTTTTTTTTCATTTAGGAAATTCTTTAATAGATTTATTTGTAATTTTTTATTTTTATAATTTCTAAAATTATTAATATTTTCTAATCTTACTTCTGCTTCTAAAAGCTTATTATCAATAATTAATGATTTAATTTGATTAATTTCATTTTCAATATTTTTTCTGTTACTTATTTTTACTAAAATAACCTTATCAATTAATAAGCTAATTTCATCTAAATTTAAGAAAATATTTTTAAAAACGCAATACTCATTTATGTTTTCAATTATTATTTTTGCTTGTCTATAATTTTCTTTAAGAATATTTTCTTTTAAGTCATTTATCATTTCTTTTAACTTTAGATCATATATATTAATTCCATTAATATTTTTTGTATTATCTATTAATATATTATTATTTTCTCCAAGTATTATATTAAATAAATAGTAATATATAGATAAATCAATTTTTTCTTTTTGCTTTTCATTTTGTTTTTCTTCATACATTTTTAAATATTTATATGCATCACTATAATTACCTAATCTTGTATTTATTCTATATTCTAAGTATAAAACTGATGTAAGATTTGGATTTATTTCTTCTGCTAGTTTTAAATTTTTCATAGCAGATTTAATATTACCAATACTTAAATAATGTTTCGCAAGAGCAACATAAATAAAAGGTGTATTATTCTTATCAAGCTTTTTATATTCTTCTATAAAATAATTTAATTTATAATACTCATATTTAGTTAAATTCTTCTTATATATTAAATCATTTATTTGTAATTTTAACTTTGTAATATTATTCAAAATCTAATCCCCCTATTTTTAATTATATTATTTATTCATTATGCTTATTTTTAATTCATTTAGTTGCTTTTGATCAACTGCGCTTGGAGCATCACTCATAAGACAACTTGCAGAAGAAGTTTTTGGGAACGCAATTACATCTTTAATATTATCAGTCATACAAAGAAGCATTGTAAGTCTTTCAAGACCAATTGCAAGTCCTCCATGAGGTGGAGTACCATATTTAAATGCATTAACAAAGAACCCAAATTTTTCTTCTATTTCTTCTTTAGTAAGTTCAAGTGCTTCAAACATTTTTTCTTGTACATTTGCATCATGAATACGAATTGATCCACCACCTGCTTCATAACCGTTACATACAATATCATATGCTTTAGAATAACAATTTTTCTTATCAGTTAATAATTTATCTATATCTTCATCTTTTGGCGCTGTAAATGGATGATGACATGATACATATCTATTTTCTTCTTCACTCCATTCAAAAGATGGAAAATCAGTTACCCATAAAAGTTTATATTCATTTTTATTTATTAGTTCTAATTCTTTACCTAATTTAAGTCTTAAAGCTCCAAGTGATGTATATACTATATTCTTTTCATCAGATGCAAAGAAAAGTATATCATTATTTTCAAGATTTAATTTTTTTGTTAAAGATTCTTTTTCTTCTTCACTTAAAAATTTACTTATACCACCTGTTATTTCATCATTTTCATATTTTATAAAGGCAAGTCCTTTTGCTTTATAATCTTTTACAAAATCTGTTAATTCATCTATTTTCTTTCTAGAAAAGTAATCAGCCTTATTATTTACTTTTATACATGCGATTGTACTATCATCGTTTAATGCATTTGAAAATACTTTAAATTCTGTATTACTAAATAAATCTTTTACATCACATATTTTCATATCAAATCTTAAATCTGGTTTATCAGATCCGTAAAACCTAATAGCATCATCATATTTCATTCGCATTAATGGAAGAGTTATATCAATACCTTTAACTTCTTTAAATACTGTTTTAAATAAGTTTTCAGTCATATTCATTACATCTTCTTCATTAACAAAACTCATTTCCATATCAATTTGAGTAAATTCAGGTTGACGATCGGCTCTTAAATCTTCATCACGAAAACATCTTGCAATTTGAAAATATTTTTCAACTCCACCAATCATAAGTAATTGTTTATATATTTGTGGACTTTGAGGAAGAGCATAAAAATTACCTTTATTAACTCTACTTGGAACCAAATAGTCTCTAGCACCCTCTGGTGTAGATTTTGAAAGAATTGGTGTTTCTACTTCAATAAAACCATTATCTGATAAAAACTTTCTAACACACATTGTTATTTTGTGTCTGGTAATAAGATTATTCTTTAAATTATCTCTTCTTAAATCAAGATATCTGTATTTAAGTCTTGTATCTTCTAATGCATCATCTTTATCAAGTTCAAAAACAGGAGTTTCAGCTTCGTTTAATATTTCTAATTTAGAAACTATTACTTCAATATCTCCAGTATCCATATTAGGATTTTTAGATTGTCTTTCACTAATCTTACCAAATACTTTTAATACATACTCATTTCTTATTTTTTCTGCAGTAGAATAATCTATACATTCAGGATTAATAACTAGTTGAATCTTACCACTTCTATCTCTTAAATCAATAAAAATTAACCCTCCTAAATTACGAACTTTAGAGGCCCAACCATAAAGTTCAACACTTTCTCCTACATTTTTAATATTAAAATCATTATTATTATATTTTTTCAATTTTACTCACTTCTTTCATATATTTTAGATTTTCCTTGTTCTTCAATCTCTTTAATTTCAATTATAGTTTCAAGTAATTCTTTTTTTCTTTTTAATAAAGATAATTTATCATTTTTACTAACTATAATACTATTTTCTTTATCAAACTCTTGACTATCTATAGAATTAATATTTTTAATTTCTTCCTTTACTTGACCATCTATAATACTTTTCGCACTACTTAATGCATCAAGCATTACATTTTCATTGATATCTGAACTATCTACTTTATTTTTTCTATTTATTTTAAAATATTTTCTTTCCATTTTAAAACCCTCCTACTTATGTTTACAAATATTTTTTAATTTGCATGTATCACACTCAGGTTTTATTGACTTGCAATAATATCTACCAAATAAAACTAATTGTTTATGTCTTTTATTCCAGGTATCCCTTTTAAATTTTCTTCTTAATTTCATTTCTATTTTATATACATCATCATTTTCTTTAGCAAGAGAAAGTCTTTTACTAACTCTTTCCACATGTGTATCAACTGCGATATTCGGTTCTATTTCAAGTTCTGAAAATAATACGTTTATTGTTTTTCTGCCTACTCCAGGCATCTTTTCTAATTCTTTTCTTTTTCTTGGCATAATTCCATTATAATCATCAACTATTATTCTTGAAATTTCTTTTACATACATAGCTTTTTTATTATATGAGCCAAGCTCTCTAACTATTGATTTTAAATCATCTATATTAGCATTTTTAATTTCTTCTAACGATTTATATTTATCAAATAATATTTTAGTAACTTTATTTACTCTCTTATCTGTAGTTTGTGCACTAAGCATAATAGCAATTAAAAGTTCATAATCTTTAGAAAAATTAAGTTCACATTTTGGATTAGGTATTAATTTTTCCAAATAATCTTCTATAATCTCTACTCTATTCATTATATATTTGTATCAAGAAAATCTATAAGATTATCATAATTTACCTTTTTTTCTTCTTTTGTTAATGTATCTTTGATAGTTAGGTTTCCTGATTTTACTTCATCTTCTCCAATCACTATAACAAATTTACTTTTGTATCTATCTGATTCTTTAAATTTAGCTTTCATAGTTTTTCCAGATAAATCCATATCAACTTTATATCCACACATTCTAAGATTTTGAGCAAGTTCTAATGCATAATTATTTTCATTATCACTTATAGTTAATAAATATATATCTAATGAATTATCTCGTGAGGCATTTATTTCAAGTTCGTCCAAAACAGATATAATCCTATCGAAACCTAATGCAAATCCAACTGCTGGAACATCTGGTCCATCAAGAGAAGATAAAAGATTATCATATCTTCCTCCTCCTCCAATTGCACCAATGTCTTTTATTTTAGATTCAAATTCGAACACAGTATTTGTATAATAATCAAGTCCTCTAACTAATGAACTATCAACTTCATAATTAACATCTAAGACATCTAAATATTCTTTTACTTTGTCAAAATGATCTTTTTCTTCTTCACTTAAATAATCCAAAATTGAAGGAGCATTTTTTACAAGATCATTTTCAGAATCAATTTTACAATCTAATATTCTAAGTGGATTTTTTTCAATTCTTTCTTTGCAATCTGAACAAAATTCATTAATGTTTGATTTAAAATGTTTTATTAAATCTTCTCTATATCTCTTTCTTGTTTCAATTCCACCAATTGAATTTAGTTTAACAACTACATCTTTTAAACCTAGTTCTTTTAAAAAGTTTACAGCAAGTGAAATAACTTCAGCATCCATAATTGGATTTTTAGAGCCATAACTTTCTATACCTAATTGCCTAAGTTCACGATATCTACCTTTTTGAGGTCTTTCATATCTGAACATAGATCCTGAATACCACAATTTTAATGGTAACGTATTATACAATTTGTTTTCTATTATCGCTCTTGCAACTCCTGCTGTACCTTCTGGTCTAATTGTATTAGCTCTATTTCCTCTATCTAAAAAATCATAAGTTTCTTTTGTTACTATATCTGTAGTTTCACCAACACCTCTATGAAATAATTCGCTTCTTTCAATTAAAGGAGTTTCTATATAACTATAATTGTAACTTTCGCAAACTTCTTGAAATAATTTTTTTACATAATCATGTTTTAATGATAATTCACCATATACATCATAAGTACCTTTTAATTTTTGAATCATTTTCTTCACCATCCAATATTAAAATTATAACATAAAAGAGTAATTAATTTAATAATTACTCTTTAATTTTATACAAAATAACTTAATTTTTTATATAAACGATCTTTTTCTGCTTCTGTTACAGTATAAATTGTTTCAATTATTTCTATAATGTAACAAAACCAATCATTCATACCAAGTTTTATCATCTCTGCTGCTTTATTATTTTTTTCTAAATCAATATTTTTATTTTTTAAAACTAATTCAATATATTTTTCAAAATTTTGTTTAAACAATTCGATTTTTTCTTTAGGACTTATATCTATATATTCTATATTATCATCACTTTTTTCTTTTTCAGGAGTATCATCATTTGTTTCTTCTTTTATTATTGAAGTATTTCTTTCAGAAAAATTAATTATTTTTTCTATCATAGATCTTGCAGTTTCAATACTTTCTTCGTCTTCTTCATCAATATTCATTTCAATTTCAATTTCTCCATCTTGATAAATAGGAGGTTTTATTCTGTTTTTTAAGTTTTCAATAGCCATTACATCTTCGAAAAAATCTACTCCATCAACAACTTCATAACTTTTTTCTGCAAATACACTTGGTACATCAATTACATATGTATAATCTGTAAGCAAATTATAGAAACTTTTTACATCATCAAAATCGATATAATCTTCACAATAAATTAATCCTCTTATATAATTTATTCTATCAAATTTTGACAAATCTTTATTTAATCTAAATGAAAAAACTATCATTCTTCTAATTTGTTCAATATTTGGAACAATTCTAAAAAAATACTTTTCAATCATATTTGCATCTTCAACAGCTTTTTTCATTTTAGAAATTTCTTCTTCGTTTTCAATACTATAAATGTTATGTTCATCAAAACATTTACCATAATTAAACTTTTGCATAAAACCCACCTCATCACTAAACAATTTAAAACATAATTTTTAAAATTAATTGTATTATATATCAAAAATAATATTAAGTCAAAAATTAACTTTCTTTAAAAAATCTAATTGCATACATGCTTTCTGGAACTATTAAAAGTATTGCTATTATAAGTAATATCTTTGAAAATATACTAAAATATCCAAGAAGTAAAACTAATGCAATTGATATAATATGTAATGTTGTTTTTAATTTTCCATAAATATTGGACATTAATACTTTTCTTTTTACTTTTATATATACAAAAGAATATAACAAAGCAAGTATTTCTCTTATAAAAATCAAAAGTGTCCAATAAGGTATTGTTTGATTAATTAGTAAACTTATAGTAACACCTAGCATTAAAAATTTATCTGCTATTCCATCCGCTATCTTTCCAAAATTTGTTACTTGATTATATTTTCTTGCAATATATCCATCTAGAAAATCAGTAAATCCGATAAGTGAAAAAATCAAAAAATTTATAAACGTTGGTCCTGATTTTACTATTGATATAATAAGTGGAATTGTTCCAATTATTCTTAAAATTGTTAAAATATTTGCCATAAACCCTCCTAAATTTTTTCTTTTATATTATCTATTTTCTTTATTATATCTTTTTTATAATTACGATATATAACAAGCATTATTAAAGCAGTTGGAAGTGCAATTAAAATTCCAACAAAACCTCCTAATACTCCACCTGTGAAAACAGCAAATATACTAAGAAGTGGTGAAATTTGATTTGTTTTACCATATACTTTAGGACTAATTATATATCCATCAATATTTGGACAAATAAATGCGATTATAAGAGTAAATATAAGAAGTTCAGGACTAACTACTGAAGCTGATATAACCGCAATTATATTTGCTATAATACCTCCAAAATATGGTATTACAGTAGACACTGATGCTAAAAGACCAAGAAGTAAAAAGTTGGGATGTCCGATTAAATAAAATAAACTAGTATATTCAATAAATTGAATAACAATACATAGAAATAATCCTTTAAAATAATGTGTAATTTCAATATCTATTTCTTTTATCAAATTAAATGTTTTTTTACTCTTTTTCTTAAAAATTAATTTAATATTTTCCCTAATATTATCCATATCAAATAAGAAATAAATAAATGCTACTAAAACTATTATAAAATTACTTACAAAATTAATTGATGCATTAACAAAACTTATTGCCCCATCAGATATATATTTTCCTAAATCATTAGTTATTGTATTAAAATATCCTGAAATAGACGTTTTAAATGATGTTAAATCAATATTGAATAAATGATCTATATTTGAAATAAATGTAATTATACTTGAAAATAAAGTCCCAAGTTGTGTTGTAATTATAGGAATAATAGATATTATAACAAACGTTAAAAATAATAATATTAATACAATAATAATAAAAATTGATAATGTTTTCGGTACTTTTTTCTTCATAAGCCATTTCATAAAAGGATATACAGCATATGCAAGTGCAAATCCAATTATAAATGGTTTTAATATATTTATTACAACTCCAAGTACTCCTGACACTAAATCTTTAAGTAAATACATTAAATATATTATAGCTGTTAATAATAAAATATTTAATAATCTATAGTTTACCTTATTTCTCATTTTATATTTCCCCTTTCGAATCAATTATAATAGTTACAGGTCCATCATTTATTAATGAAACTTTCATATCCGAACCAAATTTACCAGTTACAATGTTAATATCACTTTTTTTAATTTCATTTATAAATTTATCATATATATCTTTAGCAAGATCATATTTTAATGACTTTTCAAATGATGGTCTATTTCCATTTTTTGTATTAGCATACAATGTAAATTGTGAAATAACCATTATATCTCCTTTAATATCTTTTATAGATAAATTCATTTTATCATTTTCAGCAAAAATTCTAATATTTTCTATCTTTTTGACTAAGTATTTAATATCATCATCTGTATCATTTTCTGTTATACCTAGAAAAACTACTAAACCATTATCAATACTTTTTCTTTCGTTATAATCAATTAATACGTTCGCTTTTTCTACCCTTTGAATAACTACCCTCATATTATCACCTATTTAATAATATTATTATACAACAAAAAAGATAAAATAGTAATCTATTTTATCCAAAAATTCTTTTTACTTCTTTAATGCTTTGAATATGCTTTAAATCTAACATAAATTTTTTTAATTTTTCTAAATTTGGAACTTCAAGTTTTAAATCATATATTATTTCATTATCTTTTTTATTTGTATTAACACCATTAATAGAAATGTTATTTGGTGATGCTTTTGTTAAAATTTCCAAAAGTAAATTTTCTTTATTTTCTGAAACAATACTTATTCGAGCATTAAATTTTCTTTGTGTATTTTCATTCCATGAAACATTAATAAGTCTATTAGGCATATCTCTTAAATTTTTACAATCTTTGTGATGAACAATAACACCATTACCAGTTGATATATATCCTACAATTTCATCGTCTTTTATTGGCTTACAACAATTTGCTAAGGTAACTTTTATTTCATCAATGCCATCTACTAAGACATCATTTTTTACGTCTTCATATATATTATCTTTATTAATAATCTTATCAATAATGTATTCTTCTTTATTAAAATCATCTTTAAATGCTAAATTTATTACAGAGTTTGGATTATATTTACCAGTCCCTATTCCTAAATACATCTCATTTTCATCAGCTATTTTTAATTCTTTTAAGATAATAGCTATTTTATCAGTTACATCTGATACACTTAATTTTTTTCTTCTAATTTCTTTTAAAAATAAGTCTTTGCCTTTATCGTAAGCTTCTTTTTTATCTATTTTAGAGAAAAATGCTTTTATTTTACTTTTAGCACTATTAGTTTTTGCCATATTAATCCATTCTTTAGATGGCCCAGCACTATTTTTATTAGTATTAATTTTTATTATATCGCCTGATTTTAACTCTGTATTTAATGGTACGATATTTTCATTAACTATTGCACCTACCATAGTTTCACCAATTTTAGTATGCACTCTATATGCAAAATCTATTGGCGTTGAACCTTTTGGAAGTTCAAATACATCACCTTTTGGAGTATATACGTAGATACTATTTCCTAAAATTTCATCTTTAGCAGTATTTACAAAATCTTCAGCAGATAAATTTTCACTATTAAGTTCCATTATACTTCTAAAAATCTGAAGTTTTTGTTCCATTGAATTTTGTATTTTCTTACCTTGTTCTTTATAAGACCAATGAGACGCAATTCCTCTTTCTGCAATTTCATCCATTTTATGTGTTCTAATTTGAATTTCATAATGTTTATCACCATAACCAAATACTGTTGTATGAAGTGATTGATACATATTATTTTTTGGATTAGCAATATAATCTTTAAATCTTTTTGGCAAAGGTTTAAATTTTGAATGAATAAGTCCAAGAACTTGATAACATTCTGTTTCAGTATCAACAATAATTCTAAGTGCATACAAATCATATATTTCACTAAATTTCTTACCTTTTTGCATTTTATTATATATAGAATAAATACTTTTTGCTCTACCTTTAATTTCAAAATTAATATTGTTTTCCATCAAGAGTTCTGAAACTCTTTTTTTCATTTCTAAAACAAGTTGTTCTCTTTCTTCTTCTGTATTATCTAGTAATTGTTCAACAGATAAATAAGCTGCTGGTTTATAATATTTAAGTGATAATACTTCAAGTTCAGTTTTTATTTCTGATAACCCGAGTCTATGTGCAATTGGCGCTAAAATTTCTAAAGTTTCTTTTGCTTTTTCTGCTCTTTTTTCTTCTGGAATTGCCCAAAGAGTTCTCATATTATGAACTCTTTCTGCAAGTTTTAATATAATAATTCTAACGTCTTCCGTAAGACCTATAAGTATCTTTTTATAATAATTTACGGTACTCTCATTTTCTGCTGATAAACTTAATCTATTTATTTTAGTAACACCTTCAAGCAAACTAACTATTTCAGGACTAAACTTCTTCTTTATATCCTCTATATCTGCTCCACCTTTAGTTATTACATCATGCATAAGAGCAGTTGCTAAAGTATCAGAATCAGCATATAAGTCTGTTAAAATATAAGCAACATTCAAAGGATGAAGAATATAATCTTCACCACATAAACGTTTATTTCCTTTATGAATATTTAAAGAATAATCATATGCTTTTACTATTGTATTTATTTCTTCTTCATCTTTGATGTATGTTCTAACTTTTTCTATAAGCTCATCAAGTGATTTAATTTCATTTTCTTGTTCATCTTTTTTCATACTATCTCTCCTTTTAAAAGAAAATATATGAAATTTAATATTTAAGCATTTATACCTTTTACAGTTAACTCATCAAGTTTTTTCTTTGTTTTCTTTTTATCCTTTTTGTTATCTTTTTTATTATTAAATTTCTTTTTTTCTTCTTTCTTTTTAGCATGTCTATATTCAAGTCTTGACCAAATTTGTGATGATAATAATACTGAAGAATATGCACCTGCTAAAAGACCTATGAATATTGCAATATCAAATGTAATTATTTCTTTAGCACCAAATATCATTAAACATATTATAGGGAATAATGTAGTTAAAGTTGTATTTATAGATCTAAATAAAGTTTCTTTAACACTTTCATCAACTATAGAATTAAGCAATTCTTTTGTTATTTTTTCTCCTCTATGAGAATGCATATTTTCTCTAATTCTATCAAATATAACAATTGTATTATTTATTGAATAACCTATTATTGTTAAAATAGCAGCAATGAATATAGAGTTAATTTCTATTTTAAAGATTGCAAATAAAGCAAATATTATAAGTACATCATGCATTAATGCAAGTACGGCACTAATAGCATATGTTTTTGTATATCTAATTGAAATATATATAATAATTCCTACTACAGCAAATAGTAATGAAATAATTGCATTCTTTATTAAATCTTGTTTTACTAAATTTGATACAACAGCAATTTCTGTTTTAGCATTATATTTTTTAGTAAAATAAGAATTAGTACTTTTTATTTGTTTTTCATTTAATGTATTACTAACATTTACGTATACAGCTTTATTTTTAGTATCTTTTGTATAATCTACTAAATTCAAATTTAACTTAGATAAATCTTTCATTATTTCTTTTTTAGTTATTTTTTCACTTGTTGATATAGTTATATCGCTACCACCAGCAAAATCAATACCAAAATTAAATCCACTAAAAATTGCAAAAATAGCACCTACTACCATTACTATTACTGAAACTGATAGGAATTTTTTAAAATAATCAACAAAACTAAATTTAATTTTATTTTCTACTTCTTTATTATCTTTTGATATTTCATTTTCTTTTACATTTACAAATGCTTTTAATTTATTATCAAAATATCCTGAATCAACAAAAACTTTAGTTATTAATCTTGTTATGATAACAACTATTAACATAGTCATAATAAGGTTAATAATAAGCATTGTAGCAAATCCTTTTACAGAACTTTCTCCAAATGAGAATAATATAAACGCAACTATAAAAGTAGTAACATTAGAATCTAAAATTGATGATAAAGAGTTTTTATTACCATTAATAAATGCTGTTTTTAAACTTCTACCTTTTTTTAATTCTTCTTTTATTCTTTCACATGTTATTACATTTGCATCTACTGCCATACCTATACCAAGCGCAACAGCTGCTATTCCTGGAAGTGTTAAAACTCCATCTATTAAATAGAACACTAAGAATGTAAAGAATGTATATATTAAAATTGTGCTAGATGCTATTACACCTGAAAATTTATAAGCTAATATTAAGAATGCTATTATAAGACCAAGTCCAATAACAGATGCAATTTCTGTTTTTACTAAAGAATCTTCACCAAATTCTGATCCAACTGTTTTTGACGAAATCTCTTCAAATTTAACATTTGTAGAACCTGAATTAATTAAATCAACAAGTTCTTTTGCATCATCTTGAGTAAAATTACCTTGAATAATAACATTACTGCTAAATCCTTCTTTAACAGTTGCAGCTGATAAACATTTAGCGTCATTTACATCAGTAAAATCACCACATTTATCTTTACTTCCTTTATAGCTATCACCCTCTGATGCATCATAATCAAGCCAAATAACAATTAACTTATCATCGGTTTGGCTAATTTGACTAGTTACTGAATAAAATAAATCTTTATCAGCTATATTAAGTAAAATAGCTGGTTTTCCATTTGAATCAGTACTAACTTTAGCACCGCTTCCTTCTTTTAGAACACTTTTGTCCATTAATTTTTTATCACTACTATCTCTAAATGATAATTCTCCTGCTACCGTAATGTATTTTCTTGCTGCATCTGGATCTGTAACACCAGCAAGTTTAACACGTATTTTATCATTACCTTCTATTGTTATTTCAGGTTCTGATACACCTAATTTATCTATTCTTCTAACCATTGTTCTATAAGTATCTTCTACTTGAGATTTAGTAATTTTTTTACCATCAGCAGATTTTATTTGATATAGAATTTCAAAACCACCTGCTAAATCAAGACCTTTTGTAATATTATCAAATAAAAATGGAATAGAAATTGCTGCTGAAAGTACAAATACTAATAATGTAACAATAGCATTTAAAAATACTATCTTTTTATTTTTGTAATCAATGGATAATTTATACTTACTATCATCAAAACCAAGTATTAAATAAAATACTATAGGAAGTAAAATCATTCCAACAATAAATTTATTAGACTTTTCAAACTTTTTACCAAGTTTTATATTCATATATATAAAGAAAAATATATTTGCAATTGGTACTAAAAGTCCAAAAATATAATACCATTTTAATTCTGTAATATTTAATAATTTAATTACTCTATAAATAGGTATAAAACATGTAATATCTTTTACTTTTGCCTTTCTAAAAATTTTTAATAATATAAAACTAGATAAAAGATAATAAACTGCGCCAATAATTATAAAAATTGTTTTCTCCATATTTTCATCCTCCTACATATACCTTTTATATGACATAATATCTTCTACAATATCAGATAATGTCAAGTTGTTTGATTTAGACCATTTAATTTTTAAATCATTAAAAATGTCTTTTTCAGTTATTTCAATCCCCTGTCTTTTTATTTCTCTTTTTTTAAATGAAAGCGCTGGTAAAATTCTATTATATAAGTCATTTAAATTTTCAAATTCAAACCTCATACATTTTCACCTTTATCTTTATTTTGTTTCACAATAACATTATACAAAAAAAAACAATTTTTTTAAAGTATAAAATCATATATTTTATTAGAAATAAAAAAAAGAGGAATATATATGGTCAAAAATAAATTTATTTTAAGCACTTTAATCCTTTTAATTGGAGGATTTATAACAAAAATACTTGGAATGATTATAAAAATTATAATGACAAGAATGATTGGTACTAAAGGGATAAGTTTATATATGCTTATTATGCCAACTTTTAATCTATTCATTGTTCTTGCTCAAATGGGATTTCCAATTGCTATTTCAAAAATAGTTTCAGAAGATAAAACAGAAAACAAAAAATTAATTATATCATCTATGTATTTATCTATTTTTATATCTATAATTTTAATGATTTCTATTATATTTTTAGATAAAACTATATGTAAATTTTTGCATAATACTGATCTTTATTATCCAATACTTGCAATAGGATTTACATTACCTTTTATAAGTATTTCTTGTATAATCAGAGGTTATTTTTTTGGAAAAGAAAAAATGTGGCCACATGTTATATCTAATTTTACAGAACAAATTGTCAGAATTATTTTATATATAATAGTGTTACCTATGCTAAAAAAATATAACGTTATTATATCTGTTTCTTTTATAATTCTATCTAATATTGTTAGTGAATTGACATCTATATTAATTTTATATTTCTTCTTACCTAAAAATATAAGAATAACAAGTAAAATGCTTCATCCAGATGCAGAAATAATAAAAGATGTTTTAAATATTTCTATTCCAAATACAGGTTCTAGAATAATTGGTACAATCGGATATTTTTTTGAACCAATAATTTTAACAACTATGCTTTTATTTATGGGATATTCGCAAAAATATATAACATATGAGTATGGAATAATAACAGGATATGTTTTTCCATTATTGTTACTTCCATCTTTTTTCTCAATGGCAATAAGTCAGGCTACCCTTCCTGTTGTTACAAAAGCATACGCGAATAAAAATATAAAATATGTTAAAAGTAAAATTAAGCAATCAATTCTTTTTTCTTTCTTTATTGGACTGTTTTTCACAATAATTTATATGATTTTTCCAAGTGATATAATGAAATTTATATATAATACAACAGAAGGAGTAAAATACTTAAAAATAATTACACCATTTTTCTTATTTCAATATATACAATCACCTCTTGTTTCAATAATGCAAGCAATGGATAAATCAAAAGATGCATTTAAAAGTACAATAATTGGAACTATAATAAAAATATCTTTAATAATAGTTTTATCATTATTAAATTTTGGAATATATTCTCTTATAGTAGCTCTTATTGTAAATATGATATATGTTACTGTATTTAATTATATAAAAATAAAAAAAGCTACCAATTAGGTAACTTTTTTGAATGTTTAATTAATTGCTAAATCAAATGTGAAATTTTCAAAATCAACATCATAATTAGTACTAAAACCTTTCATAGTTAAAGTAAAATTAGATTGTTCAATTTTAGGAAATACAAGTATTCCCTCACTTCTACCACCAGCTAATATACTACTAGATACATCAACAGCTGTTTTTGAATATGTAGTTTCATATTGCTTTGCATTTTGGGTTAATATTGTTGAATATGTTTGAAATTTAAATTCATCTTTTGAATTATTTGATACTTTTACATAAACTCTTGTTTCTACATCAGAAAACTCTACTTTTTGTACTGTAATTGTTACATCATTTTGACTTGAAGTCTTGTCAAATTCTACAGATTTTTTTGTTGGAGCTACTGCATCCATATAAGAAATAGTCTTTACTTCTTTACCAATTATATATGGTTTTGAAGTTTCTTTATCTGCACCTTTGATATAACCATCTATGCTAATATAATCATTTTGTTTAATTGAAACAGATTTATCTTCAAAATAAACAATTATGTCATTAGTATAGTTTGCAATATCTGTATATGCAGTTATAGTTTGACCTTTATTATCATATTTTACATCTATAACTTGACCAGTTAATTTTACATATTTCTTTTTGTAGTTATCTGCAGATCCATATATTAATGAAACTTCTCCTTCAGTTAAATAGATTTTATTTTTTGGTTCGCTATTAGCAACAACCAAGAAAACCACAACAGCAATAGCAATTACAACAAAAAATGCTACTATACCAATTATTATTGGAACAATAGGAAATTTTTTGTTACTTGTTTGAACATTCACATTGTTCTCATTATTATTCATAATACTCCTCCTATTTTAACAATTTCATGATATCAAATATCATATATTAAGTCAATAAAATTTGTTAAAAAAGAAAATGATTTATACCCATAAATATTATCCCTACAAATAGAAATATATACATTCTTGTCTTTAAATTATATGTATTTGCTTCTTTTAAAAGTTCATAAAAAGATATATGAATCATAATTCCTGCTATTATAGAAAATAATATTGCCATAAAAAAATCACTTGCAAGATTTCTTAAAAATAGAAAAGCAATTAAAGCACCAAAAGGCTCTGATATTGCACTTATAAAAGTATATATAAACGATATTTTTTTACTTTTAGTAGAATAATAAATTGGAACAGCTATACTAATTCCTTCTGGTATATTATGCATTGCTATTGCAAAAGCTAAACTTATTCCTAACTCTTTATCCATATTTGAAGCTAAAAATGTTGCTATGCCTTCTGGTATATTATGCATCATAATTGCAATCATTGAAATAATACCCACTTTAAATAATTTGTTATTATACTTTTCACTATCGGGCATACTATCATCTATAAACATTGATAATATTACTCCTAAACAAAAAAATATTCCAAAAAACAAAAAACTTATTATATTATTATAAGATTTAGTAAGTAATAAAAAAGATTCCGGAATTAAATCAGTTATTGAAACGCATATCATAACACCAGCTGCAAAACTTAAAGACGATACTATAACCTTATTTGGATCTTTATTTTTAAAAAAAATTACACACATACCAAATAATGTTGAAAGTCCTGCTAAACATGTAACTAAAAAACTATAAGTAATATTCATATTATTCACCTAATAATATAAATGAAATTTTCTTATAGTTTAGAACATTAAATAAATTTTTATTTTAATTCTTTTTTTATTATATATATTTCACTATCCTTATAAAAAGCATAAAAAACATCTTTTAAAAGTACATTTTTATTATTAAGAGCATTTGTAAGCCATCTTGTACTTTTTTTTATAAGTTTTAAATTATCATCTTTAATAACACCATCTATTACAAGAGGAAGAGGAAACACATTTTTATTTTTCTTTTTTTCAAATACTGATAGCTTTCCATTAGTTTCTAAAATGGCGTATTCAACATCTTCAATTGTACTTATTGATTTATCTCTTAATTGAAGTAATAAATCATTTAAACTATATCTTTGTTTTACCATTTCATTAAAATTAAGTTTACCTTTATTAATTATTACACTCTCTTTACCATCTAATATTTGTTTAAATTTATCACTCTTTATAGTTATTTTTGCAAATACAATTTGAAATAAAACTAATATAATAATAGGAACTAATGTAAAAAGAATTGAATCTTTATAATTTTCTATACAAATCGCAACTAGTTGTGAAATAAGCATAGAAATAATAAAATCAAATACTCCTAATTCGCCAAGTTCTCTTTTTCCCATAATTTTATATGAAATCGCAACAACAAAATAAAATAAAATTGTCCTAAAGATAATTGTAAAAATCATTATATCACCTATTTTTATTTTGATTTAATCATAAAAAATTATACAAAAGAATATATTTTAGTATAAAGGATGTGTTAAGGTGAAATATTTAAGAACTGCTATATTCTTTGTTGCTGCTACACTTATATTAAATCTTATAAGTACAATATTTTATTATTTTAATATAACAAGTGAAACATTAAATAATATATTAAAAATAATTAATTTTATAATTATTTTCTTATCAACTGGAATATATATAGGAAGAAGAAGTAATAAAAAAGGTTGGATAGAAGGATTAAAAGTTAGTTTATCCATAATCTTATTTTCTGTTTTATTAGTACTATTAATTCCATCTATTAATTTTAATCTTAATTTAATTTTATATTACATATTCATAATATTAATTACAATTGTAGGAAGTATGATAGGTATTAATTTTAAAATCACAAAAAAATAAGAGATTTTCTCTTATTTTTTATTATAATTATTTAAAAAATTATTTTTATACTCTGTAAATGTATTATTATCAATACTTTCTCTAATATCTTCTGTAAGCTTAATTAAGAATCTTATATTATGAATTGATAAAAGTCTTCCTGCAAGTTGTTCCTTTGATACTAATAAATGTCTTATATATGCTTTAGTATAATTTTTACATGTATAACAATCGCATCCTTCTTCTATAGGAGTAAAATCTTCTTTATATTTTGAATTTCTAAGATTAATTTTACCACTATGAGTAAAAGCATTTCCATGTCTTGCAATTCTAGTTGGAAGAACGCAATCAAACATATCAATACCTCTTTCTACACCTTCTAATATATCAATAGGCTCACCTACACCCATTAAATATCTTGGCTTATCTTCTGGTAAATATGGTATAGAATAGTCTATTGCATTATACATATCTTCTTTTGACTCATTATCATTTGCAACTCCGCCAATACTATAACCATCAAAATCTAATTTAACTGTTTCAGTCGCAGAAAATTCTCTTAGATCTTTATATGCACCACCTTGTACAATACCAAATAAAGATTGATTTTCATTATTATGTACATCTTTACCTCTTTTTGCCCATCTAAGTGTTCTTTCTATACTATTTTTCATATACTTATAATTTGCACTTGCAGGTGGACATTCATCAAAACTCATTGCAATATCACTATCTAATTTATTTTGTATTCCAATACTTTTTTCAGGAGTTAAAAATAATGTTGAGCCATCAATATGACTTTTAAATTTAACACCTTCTTCGCTTATATCTTTGGGCTTTGCTAAAGAAAAAACCTGAAATCCGCCAGAATCAGTAAGAATAGGTCCATCATAATTCATAAACTTATGTAAGCCTCCTGCTTTTGATACAATATCTTCACCAGGTCTTAACCATAAATGATATGTATTAGATAAAATAACAGCACTATTCATTGCTTTTAATTCTTCTGGAACAAGAGTCTTTACATTTGCAAGTGTTCCAACAGGCATAAACATTGGAGTTTCAAACGATCCATGATTAGTATGTAATATTCCATGTCTAGCTTTTGTATTTTCATCTTTTTTTAATAATTCATATTTAATTTTCATAAAACTCATCCTTTTCTTATTAATTATAACATATTTTCTTGATTTTTATTTTTAATTTGATATAATTTAATAACCAAAGGAGAATTATTATGAATTATTATGAAAAATATTTTATAGAAAAAACTATTAGACTTTTTTATTCACTATGTAGGAATGTGACTGATTTTAATGAAATAAATGAAGAAAAATTAAATTATTATATAGAACTAATAAAAGAAAAATATAAAAAAGATGAAAAAGGTATGTATTATGTAAATACATTAAGACACTTAAGTAATAGAATTAGAAAAGATGGAATGCTTGATAAAGAATCTATTTACATTTTAATTAATTCTATTGATCCAAATTTAGAAATGTATCAAATATACGAAAGAAACAGTATTTTAAAAGAGATTAAATCTGAGGCTATTAGTAGTTTTGGTTTTTATGATGATAATTTATTAAAATATGAAAAAATATATATTAATTATTATAAAAATAAAGATGAATATGATTTTACAAAGAAAATGATGTTAAATTAATTAACACCATTTTTTATTTTATAAACATTGAATCTCCAAACGAGAAAAATCTATATTTGTTTTCTACAGCTTCTTTATAAGCATTCATTATTTTTTCTTTACCAGCAAATGCACTAACAAGCATTACTAAAGTTGATTTAGGTAAATGAAAATTTGTTATTAATGCATCTATTGCTTTAAATTTATAACCAGGATATATAAATATATCTGTCCATCCTGAACATTCTTTAAATTCATCATACAAATTCATAATCGTTTCAAGTGTTCTTGTTGTCGTTGTACCAACACTTATAATTCTTCTTCCCTCTTTTTTTGCAAGATTAAGCACATCCGCTGTATCTTTATTCATTCTATAAAACTCACTATGCATTTTATGATTATTAACGTCTTCTACAGAAACAGGTCTAAAAGTTCCAAGTCCTACATGAAGAGTTATTTCTTTTATTATAATTCCTTTATCCTCTATTTTTTTAAGCAACTCTTTAGTAAAGTGAAGCCCTGCTGTTGGAGCAGCTGCACTTCCACTCTCTTTTGCGTAAATTGTTTGATATCTATCTTTATCTTCTAATTTTTCATGAATATAAGGAGGAAGTGGCATATCACCTAATCTATCTAATATTTCAAGTAAAATACCATCATAAATAAATTTAAAATGTCTTATACCATCTTCACCAACAAATGTACATTTTACTTTTAATTCACTACCAAAATTAACAATTGTTCCAACCTTTACTCTTTTAGCAGGTTTACATAAACATTCCCATTCATCATTACCTAAATCTTTAAGCATTAAAACCTCTATTACAGCTTTAGTTTCTTCTTTTTCACCTATTAATCTTGCTGGTATAACTTTTGTATTATTTAAAACTAAAACATCACCTTTATTTAAATAATTTACTATATCATCAAATCTATCATGTGTTATTTCTCCAGTTACTTTATCTAGTACAAGCATCTTTGAATGGTCCCTATCTTTTAATGGAGTTTGCGCAATCAATTCTTCTGGTAAATAATAGTCAAAATCACTTGTTTTCATTTTTTCATTCCTCCTTTTGCATTCATATATTCTTTAAATGAATCTATAGCCTCATCTGCTGTTAATGTATTTATATTTTTATAAACTACCATATTTATTATAGTTTCTGAATCAAACATATTTAAATCATCATCTAATGAGAAAAATATTTCTACTAAATCAGATATTAATTTAAGTCTTAAAGTAAGTTTAATATTTTTATTTTCAAATTCGTTAACTATATAAATAAATTTATTTTTAATTATTTGATTATAATGATTAAGCATAACAATCATATCTATATTATCTATTATTTCATCAGCTAAATCACCATTTCTATTAAAATTATCATATACAAACATAATTTGATTTAAATAATAACTATGAATACTATCAATTGAATCTAATTTTTCTTCTTTTACATTATTTTCATTAAAAACATTTTTTATTTCGGCGATATTGTATCCAGCCTCTATTAAATCTATTATATCTTCAATTACTATTTTTTTGCTTTTTCTATCAGTTTTACTATTAATTATTTCTTTTAATATTTTATTTTTTAAATTATTATATAAGAAATTATAATCTTCAACTTCAATTTCACCAGATTCACATATTGAATCTAACAGAGGAATGATAAATTTTTCATCTTCATTTAATACATCTGCATTTGTTACATCGACTAAATTAATATATTCTAACTTTAAAGATAATTGATTATATAAATCATCATCTTTTGAATATTTTTCAACATTATTAATAAAATCATTAACATTTTTTATTTTAATCCAAGAATCTTTTTCTACTTTATTATATATAGTTAGAAAATGACTATATAAACTTAAAAAAGCTTCGTCTTTTTCATTATCTTCATCATTAATATAATCTTTTATTTCACTATTAACTTTGTAAAAAGATTTTTTTAATAAATCTTTATTTTCTTTTAAATTATCAAAATTAATAAGTTCACCCATAGTTTAAACACCTCACAAATGGTATTATACCACAAAAAAAGAAAGTATATCATACTTACTTTAATTAAACATATCTTCTTGATGATTTATATGTAAATGTTTATAAGCTTTTTCTGTTACAACTCTCCCTCTATTAGTTCTTTTTAAAAATCCATTTTGAAGTAAATAAGGCTCATAAACATCTTCTATTGTAGTTACTTCTTCACCTATTGATGAAGCTAGTGCATCTATGCCAACAGGACCACCATTAAATTTATATATAATGGCTTTTAATAAATTATGATCTGTATTATCAAGTCCTTCAGAATCTACTTTTAATCTATCAAGTGATTCTTTGGTTATTTTCAAATCTATCATTCCACTTCCATTAACTAGAGCAAAATCACGAACTCTTTTTAATAGTCTATTTGCTATTCTAGGAGTACCTCTACTTCTTTTAGCAAGTTCTATTGCAGCATCATCATCAATTGTTGTTTCAAAAACATCTGCTGTTCTTTTTACAATTTTAGTTAAATCATCAACACTATAATATTCAAGTTTAGATAAAATCCCAAATCTATCACGAAGTGGTGATGATAAATCTCCTGCTCTTGTTGTAGCACCCACTAAAGTAAATGGTGGTAAATCAATTTTTATATTTCTACTAGATCCATCACTACCAATAATAATATCTAAAGTAAAGTCTTCCATAGCAGGATATAATATTTCTTCTATCATCCTAGGCATTCTATGTATTTCATCTATAAATAATACATCACCAGGCTCTAAAGACGATAAAATAGCTGCTAAATCCCCTGATTTTTCAATAGTTGGACCAGATGCTGTTTTAATATTTGAACCTAGTTCATTTGCTATAATAAATGCTAAAGTTGTTTTTCCAAGTCCAGGAGGACCATATAATAATGTATGATCTAAAGACTCATTTCTCATTTTTGCTGCTTCAATAAATACCTTCATATTTTCTTTTACATCTTTTTGACCAATATATTCTGATAATCTTTGTGGTCTTAAAGAATATTCTTCTTTATCTTCTACTAATTCTTCATTCGTTATTATTCTATCATCCATAATGCAATTTTACCTTTCTTATTTTAATAATAATTTTAAAGCTTCTTTTATTTGTTCTTCCAAGCTTAGATCTTTTGAAATTTTAGGTATAATTTTTTTAATATCAGCATTCTTATAACCCAATGCTTGAAGAGCTTCTATTAATTCATCATCAACTACTATGTTATTATCTGTCTTACTAATTAATTTACCTTTTAAATCTAATATTATTTGTCTTGCAACTTTGTCACCTATTTTAGGGAATTTTTTTAAATATAAAATATTTTCTCTTTCTATTGCATCAATAATCCCGTTAATACCACCAGCACTAAACATTGGAAGAGCCATTTTTGGTCCAAGACCTTTTACATTAATTAATTTTAAAAATAAATTTCTTTCTTCTTTTGTTTTAAAACCAAATAATGGATTTTCATCTTCTCTAATATGTTGATACAAATATATTTTATATTCTTTTTCCTCTTCATAAGAATATGGATTACTAACATAAATTTTATATCCTATTTTACCATTATCTAGTACAATATAGCCACTATCTATTTCATCTATCTTACCATAAATATATTCAAACATTTTATCACCTACAATATAATTGTATCACAAGAACGTTTGTTTGTACAATAAAATTTAAAAAAATTAAGAATTTTGTCTTCTTAATTTCTTAGTTTTTACATTATTAATATTTTCACTTCTAACATCTTCTAGAAAAGATAATATTCTGTTTTTTAAATTTTCATCTTCTATTTCTATAGGAAAAGAAATATTTTGATATTTAAAATCAAACCTAAATATGATTTTTATATCTTTTTTAAACACCTTGATTTTGCAAAAATGATTTTCAATTTTAAAAACTTTTTCTTGTTCAAGCATTTTTTCAAAATAAGGATACAATTCATCTTCATTTATTATTTCAAATCTATTATCATTATCAAAAGTATTAATCCCTATATACAAACTATCATACATCTGATGAAACATTAAAGCTTTTTTTATTTTCTTTCCTTCATACTCAAAAAAACAATCACCATAACTAGAATTTTTATATACAATTTTATTTTCTTTCATATTTTTCACCACCTGAATCATTATAAAAAATTTCATATAAATATTTTGTCAAAAAAAGAAAAACTAAATAAAGTTTCTTTTTGCATTCCCTTCAAGTATATCATTTAAATAATTTTTATCAACTACTTTACTTAATTTTTTCTTAAATTTTTCTATATTTTTAAAATTATAATTTTGACTATGTGAATCAGTTCCAATAAAACTTATATATTTCATTTTTAACAATTTTTTAAATGTCTTTTTTGCATTTTTTCCGTAATCTCCAAAATAACTACCGATATTACTTTGAAATAGTACTCCCATTTCTTTATATTCATCTAAAACTTTAATATCTTCCTTTACAGTTATATATCTTTCTGGGTGTGCTAGGATAACTTTATATCCTCTTTCTATAAGCCCAGATATTATGCCATATGAATTATTATAAATTCCATTCATAGGAAATTCAAGTAATATATAATTACTATTATTAAGTGGTAATGCTTCTTTATTTATTTTGTCTTTTATGTCTTTATCAATATATATTTCATTACCTAAATATATGTTGATAGGAATATTATTTTTTTTTATTTCTTCTTTTAATTTATTAAATAATTTTTCTTTAGTTTCAATACTATTTTGATAAAAACTATCCATTACATAATGTGGTGTTAATATAACATCAGTAACACCATTTTCATATAATCCTTTAAGCATATTGATAGATTCAGTGGTTGATTTACTACCATCATCTATATTATTTAATATATGTGAATGAATATCTACCATTATTTTGATCCATAATATGAATAATATTTACCATAATATTTATCACCAGTGAAATTTACTTTATTTAATATAACACCAGCTATATTAGCATTAACATTTTCTAAAGATCTTTTTGTATTATTTAATAATTCTTTTGGAGTAATACTATCTGCACTAACAATTATAGTTTTATCAACTAATGTAGACATTATTATAGAATCAGGAAGTCCATTACATGGAACACCATCAAATATTATTAAGTCATAATTTTCTTTTAATAATTCAATTAACTTTTTATTTTTAGATGAATTTAATAATTCACTTGGATTTGGTGGGATTGTTCCACATGGTAATACACTAAGTTTTTTAATACCAGTTTGTTTTATATATGACTGATATGTATTTTCAAAATCATCTATCAATAAATTTGAAAAACCTATCTCATTTGAAATATTAAATACTTTATGTTGTCTACCTTTTCTCATATCACAATCAATTAAAAGTACATTCTTACCTGTTTGCGCAAATGCGATTGCTAAATTAGCGCTTATAAAACTTTTACCTTCACTAGGTATTGAACTTGTAACTAATATTGTTTTTAATTCACTATCTATTGATGAAAAACTTAAGTTAGTTCTAAGAGATTTTATTCCTTCACTAACAAGTGATTTAGGAAATTTATCTACTATTAATTCAGTCTTAATAGTATTACTGTTTTTCTCTTTCTTATCACTTGATTCTTTTAATACTTTTCCTATTACAGGAAGTTTTATCTCTTCTTCTAATTTTTCTGAAAATTTAACAGTATCATCAAAATAATACAAAATAAATATTATTCCAGATGTAATAATTATACTAACTATAAATGATAAAGCTGTATCTCTTATTGTTGTATTATTTGAAACTATTGTTGGTACAAGTGCTCTATCTATAATACTTACATTGTTAATTTCATATATATTAACTACTTCTCTGCTAAAGACTTTAGCAATTTCATTTGCTATTTTACTAGTCTCTTTAGCATTTTCACTTTCAACTGAAATTTTTAATATTTCTGTATTTTCTATAGCTTCTACACTTATCATATCTGATAATTTAGATGTTTTATATTTTAAATTTAAATTGTCTTTTACTTGCTTTAAAACTCTTTTACTTTTTATAAGTTCAGAATATGTATAAACTAATTTTTGATTTAATACAATATCATTTTGAGTAATTGTTTCACTTGATGCCTCTTGTGATTTTGTAAGAACAAGAGTTGTATATGTTTTATACATTGGAGTTTTTATATAACTAGAATATAAATATACTCCTAAACTTATAATAATTGATACTAAAAGTATCAAAACACTTCTTTTTTTAATTAGATTAAAGAAATCCTTTACATTAATTTCTTCCATAAATAAAATCCCCCTTTTTTTATTTGTTGCATATATTAACACAAAATCCTTATTTTTGCAAATATTCGTTTATTTTTTCTTTAGCATTATTAACTGTAGTTTCATCAGGAATCATAACATATAATTTTTGACTACCCATACTGTATGTTGGTTCACTACTTCCAGTACCATCTAAACTAATTGATTCTACTTCCCATTTTGTAAGACTTGTTAACTCTTCTTTTATTAAAGTTGTTATATCTTCATAACTCATATTTGTTTCAAAAGATGAATCTAATGCCTTTAAAATATCTTTATATTTAACTAAAATAGATGGATTAGAACTTATTTTTTCTATAATTGCTGTTATTATTTCTTGTTGATTTTCACCTCTATGTCTATCTCCTGATGTATATGATTTTCTTTCTCTAGCAAATGCAAGAGCACACGCTCCATCTACACTATTTGTTCCTATATAAAAATCACATTTTTTATTATTTCTTCCCTTTAGATTTAATACTTGATCTGAATATACATCTATTCCACCTATTACGTCTACTAAATCAGTAACTGTATCAAATCCAACTTTTAAATAATAATCTATATTAGTATCAAGTAAATCACTAATTGTATTTTTACTCATATCTACACCATATATTCCAGCATGAGTTAATTTATCTTTTACACCAGTTGTACCATGAAGTTGTACATAATAATCTCTTGGAATTGAAACAAGTAATATTTTATTAGTTTTTGGATTAACTACTGCAACAATATTTACATCACTTCTTGCTGTATCTGATAATTTTCCTCTTGAATCAGAACCACTAATATAAACTGCAAATGGATTATTTGTAATATCAAATGAAGATGATTTTTTCATCTTTTTATTTACCTTTATTTTAACTTTATATGTATATATAACTCTTAAATCATTAAAAGCATCACTATTATTTTCTTTTAATAATTCAACATAAGTATTTTCAAAAGTAATAGCAGTTATATCATTATTATTAAGTGCATTAATGATTGATGCTGTATCTTCATAATCTTTTGATTTAAAAGCAATCTTAGCTTTCTTACTTAAAGTTTCTTTTGATTCCTTTAAATAAGTACTATTAGATATAAAACCAATAATTTTATCATCTAATTCTTTTATATTTTTTATATTACTTTTATCTGGTACCATAACAGAATATGTTTGATATTCATAATTATTTATTTTAGATATATTACTTACAAATTTTACTGTATCTATTATGTAAGAAATAATTATACCGTAAATAAATACAAATATTAAAGATATAAATGATGTTACATATCTTTTATATTTAGATTTATTTTTATTTTCAAGTTTAACAATTAATAATGTATCTATTAATAAAACAATTATTCCGATAACTATTATATAACTTAGTTTTAATACATTTGATTTGTAAAAAGCATACATAAGTGAAACTGTTAAAACAATAAGTAAAATACCCATTATAGATGTAACTATATTAATTATTTTTGTATCATCTTTTTTATTATTATTTTTCATTTTCATCATTCCTCTTTTCGTTTTTTTAAACGCGCATTATTATACATCAAATAGTAAATATACGCAAATTTTTAATATTTTCTTTTTAATATATTAATAAAATATTTAAAATTATCTGTTTTTCTAAATATTGTAATAATTAATAAATTTGGAACAATAAGACATATTAATATATTATTTAACAAACAAATATAATTATTACTAAAATTAAATATATTAGATACTGAATATGTAATTATAGAAATTAAAACAAATAATATTATATAACCTACTGTTTCTTTAGCATATGATAAATATGTTTTTTTAAATAGTTTTTTATATACATATTTAGGATAACTAAAACACCATAATACAAGTCCACTAATTATAGTCCCCATAAATACACCTGCTAAACCAAAATAATGGCATAATATAATAGATGAAATAATATTTACTACAGCCTCTATTATTGGTATAAATCTATCCTCATAAAAGATACCTGCTGCTTCCTTAAAACTAGAGTATGTATTTCTCATTAATTTTTGATAAAGATTAAAAACTAATGTAAAAAGTACAATTTTAGGTAATATAAATTTATCTCCTATCCAAATCTTAATAAAACTATCCATTATTACTAATACAGATACACTAGAAAATGTTGAAACATAAAAATTTAAAAATCTAATTTTTTTAAATACATCATAACATTTATCTTCCTTTTCAGTTGCTAGCAAATTACCTACACTAGCAGTTGCTGATGATATTATTTGTCCAAATATAGTTTGTACAGCATTTATTATCATATAGTAATTTGAATAAAGACCAACGGTAACAACACCAAGCATTTTTGATATTATAAGATTATCTGATCCAAGTACAGCAAATGAACCTATTTTATGAAAGAATAAAGATCTTACTTTTGTATTTATATCTTTTTCGGTTTTTTTATCCAATTTGTTATACTTTTTGTCTTTTATATAAGGATATTTTTTATTAGCAATAAAACTTATAACAATATTTTCTAAAATTCTTAAAATAATCTTAGTAATCAAATACAAATAATAATTTTTTGTTTCAAAAAGAATAATTATTTGTACTATATTTAAAATAAATGTATATCCTATATGAATAATATTTATAATATAATTTTTTTGATTTGCATATAATATACTTCTTTTATAAGATAATAAATATGAACATACTGAATCTAATAAAAACAATATATATATTAAATTTATATTAATTTTTATAGAAATATTCTCAATAAAGAATGGTAAAATTGGGATTATTAATAATCCAATAACGAATATAACTAAAGCAACTATTCTATAACTTTTTTTATAATATATCATTAATGATTTTATTTTTTCTATATCATTTGTTGCGATTGGTTTGTACAAATTATATATAATTGCACTTCCTAAACCAAGTTCAGCAATACTAAGCATCGCAATTATATTATTAAAAAGACCATTTAACCCCAAAAACTCTTCACCTAAAATATTAATAAATATATTTTGCGCTACAAGACCTATTAATATAGTAACGACGTTAGAGATAATAGATGCAACCATATTTTTAAATGAATTTTTCTTTCTCATAATATTTTCCTTTCTAAAAATTTATTATTTTATATGGGAATATCTCATTTTTTCCTGATATATAAAATTGATATATAAAATATATAATTAAATATATAATGTATATTAACTTCACAATTTTTTTGCTTTTTTCATCTTTAATATTACAAATTAAATAAGGAATAAGTATTATTTCAAAAAAAGTAAAATAATAAGATATTCTATTTAAGTAATGTGCTGATGTACCAATAATATTAAATAATACACCACTTAAAAATAATCCATTATAATTTCTAAATATAATATCTTTTTTCCCAAATAAGAAAATAATTATAATTGATGGTATATACCATAAAATAGGTTTTATTGATATTTTACTAACATTAATATCATCTAAATATGAACTATATGTTGATATATCATTTTCTATAAAAAAATCTTTTAAGAAAAATAATATAATTATTGATAAAAATATAGATAATATAAATGAACATTTTGAATAATTTTTATTTTTTATAAAAATATATAATATTATAAACGGCAATAATAATAGTGCTGTTTTATGAAATAATATTCCAATTAATGTTGCAAAAAATGCTTTTTTATAATTTTTATGCATTAAAAGTGAAAAACTGTATAATGAGAAGCTCATTGCTATACCCTGTCTCATACCATTCATAAAAAATGGCATATATAAGGTCAAAAAACATAGTAAGGAATAAGGTAAATATTTAAATTCATATAGCTTGTTCATTTTATAAATTGGATATAACTGTAAAAATGAAATTATAATAAATATTATATATGGTTTATTAAATAACATTGACACAAGTTTAAAAAATACTAAAGCACCCTTTTCCCATTTTAATAAAAATAAATTGGACCAACTGCTTAATTTAATTGTATTATAATAAGTTAAATAAGTCTCATAATCAGTTCCAACTTTATACCTAAAACCAAGTATAATAAGCATGACTAAAAAACTTAATATAATTATAAAATTACCTATTTTTTTATTTTTCTTATAAAAAATACTACCTATATAACTAATAATAAATATTACTAGAAATATACTTAAGTAAAATAATAAACTTACCATATTTATTTCCTCCTTAAATCTAAACTAAAATCCAATCATCACTATATATGTCCTTGCAATACCATCCATTTCTCCATATTTTTGGCGCAACAACTATTTTTTTATCATTTCTAGATAAATATTGTGCCCAGAAACTGAATGTTGAATTACTTATTATAAAATGTTTGCATGAATACATAAGTCTAAGTTTTTCCCATACAGGATCATTTCCATCTTCGAAATACATTTTATCATTCAATTTTATATTTTCTTTACACCAAGTAATATCATCTGAAAATATTATAAATACTGGGTCTTTTATTTTTTTCTTTATTTCTTTTACTGCATTTTCAAAATATGCTATACCACATACATTAAATTTTTTGCTTATATTTTCATCATCAACAAAATCACCACGTCTTATTGATATACATACAGAATTATTTTTTTCAATAATGTCATATAATTTTTTATTTTTCTTAATAGGTGGTAATTTTGGAGTAAATTCTTCTTTCAAATTTTCTTTTATTAAATCAAAATTTTTAATACTTTCAAAATGACCTATTACAATCTTATCTTTGTAATTTGTTGGAAGAATATTTAATGCTCCATCTTCTTTCCAATAAATTCCTTTTTTTATTAATTTCTTACTAATTTTCTTTTCTAAATTATATCTTCTATCATAATAATTTTTATTATCAAATATATAAATCATTTTTTTTAAAACCTTGTAATAAAGAATTAAAAATAATTGAGAGACTGTTACTTTTATTTTAGAAACTTCATCATATTTTTTTACATTGAAATATTTAAGCTCATTTTCAAAATTTTTACTATAAATATATTTTGAAAAATTTAAGCATATTTTATCATTATTTCCATTTACTTCCTGTATATATCTAATAGTTGCATATTGAAATAATTGATTACCAAGTCTTCCTCTCATATATTTTTTTATCATTTTTCATCACCTTCTTACAAAGTCTTTTATTTTTATTAAATATTTATTTATATATAATCTATTATATCTTTTATAATAAATATTTTTTATATTATTTTGGTGTTTTATCCTATACAAAAACGAATTATTATTTAATATCATTTTTATATCATTATAAGAAATTATTTCTCTAACATTTTCAAATATATTAGAGTCAAATATTTCTTTACTATAATCTATAATTGTTTTCTTTTTTATGTTTTTTACTCTAAGTATATTAAAGAAACACGATTTAGAAGATTCAATTATCTTGAATGCTACATTTTTTTTATTTTCTTTCGTATTTAAATTCCATTTTTTTAAATATTCAAATAACTCATTATAAACAAATAACAGTTCTTTTGTATTTCTTATAATTTTATCTTCTTTTATTTCTTTAGTAGTTGATGATAAATTTTCTCTGTAATGATATAAAACATCACCTATAATTAATAATTTATCTACCTTTGAATATATATCTAAATTAGTTAAATAATCTTCACAATTTGATAAATCATAATTTAATGCAGAAATATTATCAAATAAATTTTTTTCATATATAGTAAAACATAAATTATTTAATATTTTTGTATTTAAAAGTAGATTATATATTTCTTTTTTATTTATAATTTTTAAACTTTTATTTTTTAAATCATATGGATTTTTTAATAATTTACTAGGTTCATTAATACCATTAAACCTAATAACCTTTACACTTTTTTTATTTATTAAATCTACTAGTTTTTCTACCGCAAAAGATGATATATAATCATCTGAATCTACAAACATTATATAATCACCATTTGATTTTGTTATTCCTTTTTTTCTTGCTAGATTAGTACCCTTATTTTGTTGATTGTATAATTTGATTCTCTTATCTTTATACTTTTTTAATATTTCTAAACTTTTATCAGTAGAACCATCATTTATAATAATTATTTCTATATTTTTATATGTTTGATTTATCAATGATAAAATACAATCATCAATATACTTTTCACAATTATATACTGGTACAATAATACTAACTAATATTTCTTTTTTCATATTACCACTTCTTTATTTCTTCATATATTCTTTTAGAGTTATTTTGATCATGTAAAGGATAAAAATCTTTCATTCTTTTTATATACTTTTTTTCTATCTGATATGAATTATTTATATAATAAATAATTTTACTAATAACTTTATCTTTATTTTTTAAAACTTTTCCAAACCCATCTTCTTCATAATTAAAATATCCTTCGTTTAATTGATTTTTTCTATATTCATCATAATCAAATTGATAATATATAATAGGTTTTTCCATATATGCAAAATCCATATATACACTAGAATAATCAGTTATAAGCAATGATGATGTTTTTAAAAGTGTTTGTATATCTATATAAGAATTATCAACTACCTTTATATTTTCATTATCTATATTAAAACATTTTATATATTTTTGCATATTATGATGCGGATAGAAATAAATTGTTATGTTATTTTTATTTATATAATTTAATAATTTTTTATCATTTAATAAACTATTCCATGATTTAAAATAAACACTATCTATAAAATTTTCTTTTTTTGAAAGAATATTTTTTTCTCTTCCAAGAGAAGTTCTCCAAGTTGGCATTATTAAAATTTGTTTTTTATTTACTTTATTATTATAAAGATTATCAAATCTTGCAAGTCCTGTATATTTGACATTTTCACTTGGATAACCAAATTTTTCTTTTATATATTCATATTCTTTTTTTGCACCACAAGTAATTGTTCTAAAATAAGTTTTATCATAATATAAATACTTTGCATCATCTTTTACAATTCCATGTTTTAAATATACTCTGTTATTAAATAATTTAAAATATACATGTAGTACATAAAATAATGGAGGATTTGGATTTCCTGATTTTTGAGTACTAATATTTTTAGTAGCAGCTAAATAATATATCCAATGTTTAATACTTCCATATTCTATAATATTCCCATATTTTTTTACTTTTTTATAATCAGGAGATATTTTGTCTATTACATAATAAACATTAACATTAGGATGATTTTCCCTTATATATTTAAAAAAGTGATATCCATTATCCCTTGCAGCGTCACTATTTTCACAAATAAGCCATATATCTTTTTTTCTTATTTTATTTATTAATTTAAATAATAATGCTGGTAATAATAAAACAAGAAATTCAAATATTGATACAAAATCTTTAATTTTTAAATATTTTAAACTATCCAAAAATTTTCTAATCATAACAACCCCTCTTTATATTCTTCTCTTAACTGCATTTATAGCATAAAATACAAAATTATATAAACTATAAAAGAAACCTAATTTAAAAACATTTCTATATAAATTCCATATTCTTCTTATTGCTTCTATTTTATTTGAAGATAAAGTACCATCACTTCTTCTATAAAATGATAAAATTTCATTTAACCCAAATGCTTCATATCCATTTTTTAATATATTCCACCAAGTAGCTGTATCTTCACTTTTTACATTATTCATATATATCAAATCTTTATCCATTTTCTTTGTATCAATCATTACAGTAATTGTTGATATTGTAGTATTCTTTAAAGCACTCTTATAATTTAATTTTTTTGGAATAAATACTTTCTTACCATTTGGAATACCATTTTCATTTGCAAATTCATAACCAGTAAATGAAAAAGCACATTCTTTTTCTTTAATAAAATTTATTTGTTTTTCTAATTTTTCTTTATTCCATAAATCATCAGCATCTAAAAAGCATATATATCTTCCTTTAGCTTTTCTTATTCCATCATTTCTAGATAAAGCTGCGCCTTTATTATTTTTATTGTCAATTAATTTAATTCTTTTATCATTATACTTCTTTATAACACCAACACTTTTATCTTTTGAACCATCATTAACCAAAATAAGTTCAAAATTTTTATATGTTTGATTAAGAACAGTATTAATTGTTTCATCTAAAAATTTTTCAGCATTATATACAGGAATGATGATACTTATTAAATCATCCTTCATAAAAATCCCCCTCTTATTTATATAAATTATAGATTAAAAACACTATTTTGATTTTTTAAAGTTTCTATTTCCTCATTTATTCCCATTTTTCCAATATTAACATTTTCTTTTTCAAAAACAGTTGTAAAAGTTCTAATTAGAATTTTTAAATCTTCTTTAAATGATAATTTATCTACATATTCTAAATCTTTAACTATTTTTTCATTAATTGATATACCATTTCTTCCACTTATTTGAGCAAGTCCTGTTAATCCAGGTAAAACTTTTACTCTTTCTCTTTGCATCACATTCATATTTTCATAATATTCAGGAATCCAAGGTCTTGGTCCTATAAATGACATTTCACCTTTTAAGATATTTATTATTTGAGGAAGTTCATCAAGTGACGTTTTTCTAATAAATTTACCTACTTTAGTATATTTATCTTCACATTTTAAATCTCTTACATCATTTTCAACTATCATACTTCTAAATTTATAAATATTAATATTTTTACCATTTTTTCCTGTTCTTTTTTGTTTAAATAAAACTGTTTCACCATCTTCTATTTTTATTAGTAATGATATTATAAGCATAGGAATACAAAATAAAATTAATAGAGTTAAAGAGAAAAGTATATCTATAATTCTTTTTATATGAATATAAATATTTACTTCATTTACTTTATTTAGTGTTGTTATATAATTTTTTTGGCTAGATACCATTGTTACTACATTATTCATAAAAACTCCCCTTTTTATACATAAAATTCCTTCACTTATAAAATTTGTGTTATACAATACCACAAAAGAAGAAAAAAAGCAAATTTTAAATAAAAAAAAGAAACTAATCTTTTAGTTTCTCAGACTTTATTATATTTTCTATTTGTTTTACTGTAGTTTTTATATCATTATTTATAATTCTATAATCATACTTTTCAGATACTTTTATTTCTTCTTCTGCAATTTTCATTCTATTATCTATCATCTCTTTAGTATCTGTATTTCTATTACTAAGTCTTCTTTTTAATTCATCCATATCTGGTGGAAGTAAGAAGATAAGTATGCTTTCTTTTACCTTTTCTTTTATTTGTAGACCACCCTTAACTTCAATAACTAAAAATACATCTATACCATTATTTAAATTTTCTTCTATTTTTGATTTAGGTGTACCATAATAACAATTATTATACATTGCATATTCTAAAAAGTTATCTTTTTCTATCCAATTTTTAAATTCATTCTCATTTAAAAAATAATAATTTATTCCATCAACTTCTCCATTTCTTATCTTTCTTGTTGTTGCGGAAACAGAAATAATTGCATTATTATTTTTAATATATTCATTTGCGACAGTATCTTTACCAACACCAGATGGACCGGATAGTACTACTAATTTACCCTTTTTCTTCATATATTTCCTCCATTTGTAATATACATTTTATCAAATTTAATTTTATTCATCAAGATAAACTTTTATTTTATTTTCTAATCTTTTTATATACCCTGATTCATTTTTTAATTTTTTTGTATCATCTCTTAATATATCAAAGCAAAAAGAAAGTGATAAAATTAGAATAAATCTATCTATTTCTTTTGAATCAAAAACATTATATCCATTAGAATATTTTAAATATTCTTTAAATAATAAAAACAATGATAATGATGCGAAATTAAACATACCTACTATATTTATTTTAAGCATTAAATTAATATCATCAATCTCATTTTCTATTAGCTCTTTTAATTCTATTAATTCATCTTTATTCATTTTTGAAATATTTACATTATTATATTCAAACACTTTCTTCACCACCAAGAAATACTAGTATACAAAAATGCAAGATAAATTTCAAGATTTATTAAATAAAAATACTAATATATAAATTAATTTTTATATACTAGTATTCCTTTAGAAGTTTCTGATTCTTTTTTTATTTCACAAAATTCAAAAATATCTTTATACTTATCTATATTTGAAAATATATATGACAAAACTACACCATCATTAGTCAAATTAAATTTACTTAATAAGCTTTTATAAATATTTTTATCTATATAATCAATAATATTAGATAAATACACTAAATCATACTTACCATTTAAAAATTCAATAATATTTAATATATTTCCTTCATAAAAATTTAATTTAACATTATCAATATTTTCTTTTAATTCATAATAATTTTTATCTTCTAAATAGCTTAAAGAATTATATATAAAGTCATTTGAAATTCCATCACTCTGAAATAATCTTGATGAATATATTTCATACCAATCTGTATGATTAAATAATTCATCCCAATATTTTTTATATATACCAAATAAATTTTTTCTTATATTATCATAATATAAGTCATCATAATATTCATCTAAATAAGTAGATGGTGAATCAATAAATAATTTTATATAATCTTCTTTTTTTAAACCTTTAATAGCCGCAAGTTTAAGCATAAAATAATATTTTGGATATTTACTAATATCAAAACAATCAATTATTTTCTTTTCATTAGTAATTGATTCAATTATTTGATCTCCTGAGGATATAACAGATAATATTCTTTTACTTTTCTTTAAATAATTTCTATATAAATTAACATCTTCATTTGACATTTTATATACAAATAAACTTGAATGAAATGTATCAATACCATTTATATTATATATTGTATTATCAATTATTCTTAATGATTCTGTAATATCATCCATAATGTTATCCCCCAAACGAGTTTTTATTATACAAAATAATATAAATTAATTCAAGGGTATTTTTATTATAAAAAAAACAACTATTTAGTTGTTTCTTCTTCTTTTTTATCTATTACATTTTTACCTTTATAAAAACCACATTCTGGACATGCTCTATGTGCTCTTATTTCAGCACCACAATTTGAACATTTAATAGTTCCATTTGCTTGTATTTTATAATGAGTTCTTCTCATTCTACCTCTTGTTTTAGATACTTTTCTAAATGGTACTGCCATTTTATTCAACTCCTTCCTTTATTCGTTTAAAAATTTTTTAAAACCTTCTAAACGTGGATCAATTTCTTCCTTTAATTCCTTTTCATCAGTTATAAGTCTCCATCCATCACCTGAAAGGTTTTCTCTAGATGCTTCATCACTTATAACTTTTAAAGGTACTTCCAATATAATATTTTGCCATATAATTGGAATTAAATCAATAGTATTATTGATAATTTTGTTATTTTCTTCTATATTTTCATCCATTTGACTTATATATTCATTTACATCTATATTAACTGGCATTTTTACATCTTTAAGAGAAACACTACATATTAAAGTTAATTCACATTTAATATTTAAAAGTATTTCAAATTCATCTTCACCATGATAAATTACTTTACCCTTTATTTTAACATCACCAATATTTTTTATATCAGTATTTTCATAATAAGATGGATCTATCATAACTACATTATCAATATTTATTTGATTTACTTGATTTAACTTAAGTTTAAGTAAATCTATTTTCAAAAGCATCACTCCAATCAATGCAAAATATTGCTAGATAAATTATAACCTATAACTAATAAAATTGCAAGGTTATTATATATCAAGTAAAAATAACTCAAGACCTAAATTTTTATCAATGTTTCCACTTTTTATTTTATAATCTAATTCAGATAATTTTAAAATTTTATCTTTTAATTTATCTTCATCAAATAAGCTATTTTTAGCAAGTTTTATTCTATATGGATGTTCTTTTAATGTACTTATCATTTCGTTATCAGAATAACCGTTATTTTTCATTAATTTAACTTGAAGAAGTAACCTAAATTGATTTGCAAGCGTCGCAATAAGCTTAATTTCATCTTCACCCATTGATATTAAATCTTTATAAATTTTAATTATTTTTTCTTTTTGATTATTCATTATTGCATTTGTAAGAGCAAATATATTATCTTCAATATTAACACAAATTAAATTTTTTATATCATCTTCTGAAATATTTTTATCAGTATCTTTATAAATTAAAAGTTTATCTATTTCATTAATAAGATTAGCTAAATCTAAGCCTGCGATTGATATTATTAAATTTATATTTTTACTTGTAATAATATAACCTTTATCCTTTATATAATTTTCTAAATAACTATTAAGATTATAATTTTCAATTTTTTTACATTCAACTACTTTTGATAATTTTTTTAATTCTTTTACAATCTTTTTTCTATCATCAAGTTTTTCTTTTTCTACTATAAAAACTAAATATACATCACTAAATGGATGATTAATATATTCTAAAAGCATATCTATATTATGATTTATTTCTTTTTTGTTTTCACCAGTTAAAAATTTACATCCTTCGCATATTATTAACTTAGATGTTTGAAACATACTTACTGTTGATGCCTCTATAATTGCTTCACTAACATTTACTTCGTCTAAATTATATCTAATAATATTGTCTTTTTCGATATTATTTTTAGTTATAATTTCATCTAATTTCTTTTTTATTAAATAATTTTCATTACCATATATTAAGTATATATTTTCCATATATATCACCTATATAATTATAACAAAAAGATAGATAATTATCTATCTTTATTTTAAAGCTTCTATTAATTCTGCTTTTTTCATTGTACTAGCTCCTGCTATTTTCTTTGCTGAAGCTAATTTTTTTAATTCTGCTACTGTCATTTTTGATAAATCAGTAGTTTCTTCTTTTACTTCTTCTTTAGTTTCTTTTTTTGTAGTCTTTTTTTCTTCAGTTTTAGTTTCTTTTTTTGCTTTTGGAGTTTCAATTTTTCCTTCTAAAGCTTTTTTTGCTGTTTCAACAATTTGTGCAAATGCTTTAGGATCTTCTATAGCCATTTCTGAAAGCATTTTTCTGTTTATAATAATACCTGCTTTATTTAATCCATCAATAAATTTTGAATAACTTATTCCGTTTTCACGACATGCTGCATTAATACGAGTAATCCATAATTTTCTGAAATTTCTCTTATTTTGTCTTCTGTCTCTAAATGCATATTTACCTGAATGCATTAATTGTTCTTTAGCTGTTTTATAAAGTCTATGTTTACTACCAAAATATCCTTTAGCTCTTTTTAAAACTTTTTTATGTCTAGCTTTTGTTATTGTACCTGATTTTACTCTTGCCATTTTCTTTCTTCCCCCTTACTATTTCATTCTATCAATTAATCTTTTCAATCTTTTGTTATCAGATGAAGATAATGTAGAACCCTTTCTTAAATTTCTCATTCTTTTTGCACTATAACCTACAGTTTTGTGGTTAGCACCTGCTTTTTTAAATTTAACAGAACCGCTATTTCTAACATTTAATTTTTTTGCAGTTGCTTTATGTGTTTTTTGTTTAATTTTTCCCATTTTACTTTCCTTCCTTCTTTATCGGTATAATCATCATATACATACTTCTAAGTTCCATAGTAGGTTTAGTTTCAACTACTCCATAATCTTTTACTGCTTCAGCAAATCTATCTAAAACATCCTTACCAAGTTCAGTATGAGCAAGTTCTCTACCTTTAAACCTAATTGAAGCTTTTATCTTATGACCTTTTTGTAAATATTTGACAACTTGATTAACTCTTGTATTAAAGTCATGAACATCAATATTTACTGACAATCTAAATTCTTTTAATTCAGTATTATTTTCTCTTTGTCTTTTTTGTGCTTCCTTTTGTTTTTTTTGTCTTTCGTATCTATACTTATTGTAGTCCATAAGTTTACATACTGGAGTATCACCTTTTCCTCCCATTAAGACTAAATCAAATCCTGCTGTTTGAGCAAGTACTAAAGCATCTTCTCTACTTTTAACACCTAATTGCTCTCCTTTAGGACCTATAACTAAAACTTCTTTTGCTCTTATTTGTTCATTAACAAATAAATTATTTTCTTTTGCTATAGCAAAACACCTCCATTAAAAAAGTGAATACAACGTATTCACCCGAAATCAAAGACCAAACATAAATATAGTATATTTTAAATGGCTTTGACCTATTGCTAACTTGCAATCAGGTGAGACTTTGTAAATCTACTTTCCCTCTTTTTTTAAAACTACGTATTTGATTATATATTATTTTTTTTGATTTGTAAATACTTTTTATTTAAAAAAACTAATTGTATTAAATTAGTTTAAAATCCTATACACATTTTACACAAATAGAATAAAATACTGTAAGTAGGTGAATTTTATGATGAATTTTTTTCAATATTTATTATTAAGTACAAAAAGATTTATATGTTTCTTACTTGCTCTTTCGTTTTTTATAATATTTATATATCAAATGATATTATTAATATTTATAACTACTCCATTTAATGTATTCATATTAATTTTAATGTTTTTCTTAATTTGTATTTGTGCTTTTTTCTTCTTCTTTAGATGTTAACATAAATTCAGTTTTATATATTTTATCTAAAAACTTCCTTACTTTTTTTACCATATTGTATTCATTATTACTTATAGTTAATTTATCAGGTATTGATATTAGTATAAGTAATAATTTTTTTTCTTCTTTTAAAAGAGGATATATTCTTTCATATTCTTCTAAAAGTTTTACAAAATCAAAATCTAATTCTCTTTTTCTATAAAAAAGAACAAAATCATATATTGGCATATCTACTTTACTATTAGACCAACTAATTAAATAAGTCTCTTTATTTTTAAGTAAATGACTTGTATCTAAATTATTATGAAGAGTAACTACTCTTTTTCTTTTTTTATCTTTAACAAGTTCATACCATTCACCTATATTTCTTTTACAGTAAAAAATACACGAGAAAATTTTAGAAATATTTCTTGCGATTAAATATTCTGATGGACTCATATATACTTTTGTTTCTATGATATTTATCACATCTAAATAATAATTATAAATATAATCTATTTGATTACTTAAGTTTTCATATATTTTTTTATATTCATCAGAATCTATTTCTTTATAATAACTTGTTTTACTATGAAGAAGTGCCACATAATGTATTAAATCAAAAGCTTTTTCTTCCTCATCATAGTCTACTTCATTTATATATTCATATAAAGCATTATTATTATCATGTTCTAATACACTAGGAAAATATTTAAAATTTCTAGATTCTAAATATTTATATAAATTCATATTATTATCTTTTTTTAAGACATATTTTCCACTATTTGTATCGATTATAATTGTTTTTCCTTTTATAGTATATTTATTAACTTTTAAATTTAATTTTTCTAACAAATTTTTATATTGCTTCATCTAAATATGGAATTATAATCTTGTTACCTACCATTAAATCATCTAAATTATTATATTCTACTAAATTTTCTTTAGTAGTATTATATTTACTACATATTGACTCTAAATTATCATTTTCTCTTACTATATGTACATAATATGTGACATATTTTTCATCCTTGTCACTAAAATTATTAAAGATGGACGTAACTTCTTTATTATTTTCTTCTTTTATAACTGGAACTATTTCTTCTTCATCCATTTTAAATAAATCTTGTACTTGTTTTTCATTCACAATCAATCTATCCTCCGTTTCTTTATTTTCTTCAGGTATTTTTTCTTCTTCTTTTCTTATTGATTCAATTTCAACATCTGGTTTTATTTCTTCTATTTCTTCATCAGATTTTATAAATTCAATACCTTCAATTAAAACTGATATATTAACCCTTAATATCTCATCATTAATTATTTCAAAGTTAAAATCATCAATATCAATCTTCATTTTTTCTATATCATATTTTTGATCTAATGATATATCAAATGGAAGACCATAAATAAAAGGCTCAGAATTTATAGATGAATCAGTCATTTTATATTCACCTGATATAACAAATTCACCTGATATAGTATCGTTATCTTTTGCTTTCAAAGTATGTTCCAATGATATGCTTGATATTTCATAAATTTTTGTATTAAACTTAATATCATTTGTAAATGGTACTATTTTTTTCATAATTATCCCTCACTTCTAATTAATAATATTAAAAAGAGTTCTAAAATAGAACTCTTTATTTAAATAATTCATCAAATATTTGTTTATAATTATCAACTAACACAAAATTTATATTTTCCTTTATTTCAGGTTGTATTTCTTCTAAATCTTTTTCATTTTCTTTTGGTATAAATATTTTTTCAATCTTATTATTATACGCTGCGATTACTTTTTCTCTTAATCCACCAATTTCTAAAATATTACCTTTTAAAGTAATTTCACCAGTCATTGCTATTTTCTCTGAAATAGGTTTATTTAATAATGCACTTATTATACCTGTTGTTAAAGTTGTACCTGCAGAAGGTCCATCCTTTGGAATAGATGCTTCTACTGCATTTATATGTATATCATTACTTTCAAGTAAATTTAAATCTATACCAAATTTATCACTATTACTCTTTATATAACCTAATGCAATATTTGCACTTTCTTTCATAACATCACCAAGTGATCCTGTCAAAAGAACATTTCCTTTTCCTTTATAATAAGACACTTCAATAGGTATTATTTCTCCACCATATGGAGTATATCCAAGACCGTTTACAATACCATAATCTATTGTTTTATTTTTTTCAATATGTGAAAATCTTTCTACACCTAAATAATCTTTAATATTTTCTTTAGTTATTTTACATCTAACATTTTTCTTTTCACTTACTATTCTTTTAGATACTTTTCTCATTATTTGAGATAATACTCTTTCAAGCTCACGTACACCAGCTTCTTTTGTATAGTATTCTATAATATATTTTACAGTATCATTATCAATATTAACATTACTTTTAGTAAGACCATGTTCCTTTAATAACTTATCATACATATATTTATTTACTATATCTATTTTTTCAAATTCAGTATAACTAGATAAATTTATTATTTCTAATCTATCACGTAATGCATAAGGTATTTGATTTACATCATTTGCAGTAAGTACAAACATTACCTTTGATAAATCATATTCTTCTTCAATATAGTTATCTACAAATAATTTATTTTGTTCTGGATCTAAAACTTCTAGTAAAGTACTAGCAGGATCTCCTTTAATATCTTTTGTCATTTTATCTATTTCATCTATCAAAAATAAAGGATTGCTAGTTCTAGCCTTTTTAAGACCTGTAATTATTCTACCAGGTGCAGAACCCAAATATGTTCTTCTATGACCTATTATTTCTGCTTCATCTGATACTCCACCAACAGATATTTTAACAAAATTTCTATTTAATGCCTTCGCAATTGAAAAAGCTAATGTTGTTTTACCTACTCCTGGTGGACCAACTAAACATATAATTGGACTTTTTAAATCATTTGTTAATTGCTTAACTGAAATATATTCTAATATACGATTCTTTACTTTCTTTAAGCCAAAATGAGTTTGATTTAATTCTTTTTCAATCTCTTTTAAATTATTATTATCTTCAGTATACTCATTCCATGGAAGAGAAAGCATAATATCAATATAATTTTTTACAATAGAATTTTCTGGAGAAACCACTGGTAATGATTCATACTTATGTAGTTCATTAAATAATTTTTCCTTTATTTTTTTATCACAATTTAAATTTTCTATTTTATCTTTTAAATCATTTATTTCATTATCCTTATCTTCATTTTCCCCAAGTTCATTTTTTATAACTTTAATTTTCTCTCTTAAAATATATTCTTTTTGTGATTTATCAAGTTCAATTTTTAATTCATTTTCTATATTTCTTTCAAGTTCATTAACTTCTTTTTCCTTTGATAGTATATCAAGTAATAGATCTGCCCTTATAATAGAATTAGTTTCTTTAACAAAATCTAATTTAATATCAAATGTAAGAGGTAATAAATTAACTATGATATCAGTAAGTTTTTCTAAAGAATTTTCTTCCTTTACTTTAGCAGCCAAAGAATTAGAGATATTTGGCATAGATAATATATATGAAGAAAATTTCTTTTTTAATGCTCTTAATTTAGCTTCTTCTTCAATTTCATTATTTTTTTCTATCTTGATAGGACCAATAATACCATCTAGAATATCATTATCTTCTTTTGAATCTAAATAACTATAAACATGTGCTCTATTAACACCTATTATACTTATTCTAGTATTACCGTTAGGAAGTTCAAAATTACTTGTTATTTTACCAATTACACCATATGTTGGTAAATCTTTAATTTCTAAATCTTCATCTATTATAAATTCAGGTGAAATCAAAAGAGCATAATTATCATGATCTAAAGATGATTTTTCTATTATTTTTTTATCTTCATCATTACTTATTTCAAGTCTAATTTCACCATGTGGAAGCAAAATCATATTTCTTAAAACTATAACTGGTAATTTAGTTTTTATCATCATTTTTGCCTCCTCATCAAGTTCATTTAAACAACAATGTTTATTATAAATTATTTAAAAAAATTGTCAATGAATTTTATATAAATTATAAAAATAAAATCTCTCTTTTTTTAAGAGAGATGATTTAATAAATTATTCGTGGATTTTTTTCATCAATAAATTAGTATTAGAAATAACTATATTTGATGTACCTTCATCACCTAAAATACTTGTTTCTACTTTAAGTGTAGTAGCTTTTTCAAATCTAAATAAAATATCTTGAGAAAAATGCATTTTTTTTAAATTACCAATAGATAACTCAAATGTTAAGTCTTTTATTGCTGCTCCTGAATCATCTTTTAAATAAATTGTTGCGCCATGTGTATCATCCACATTATCTATTAAACCTGACATATTAATTTCATATATACCTGGGTTAACTAAAATTTTACTATTATCTAATATTTCAAAATATGAAGATTGATTAGGTATAATCCAAGTATCTTGAATTTCTATTTCTTTTTTTGCATCAGTATCTGAAAAGCCTAAAAACAACAATCCCTCAGTTATTGACGGAATTATTGGTCCAGCTGGGCCAATATCTCCTTTTTCACCTTGTGGTCCTATTGGACCTACTTCTCCCTTTTCTCCTTTTTCACCCTGTGGTCCTGTTGGACCTACTTCTCCCTTTTCTCCTTTTTCACCCTGTGGTCCTGTTGGACCTACAATAGTTGAACAAACACCAAGTTTACGAATTTTCTTACGTAATTCTAAATTTTTTTCGATTTCATCAAAACTTTGACAAGACATAAAATACCTCCTCATTTTAATATATGAAAAGACATTTTCTTTGTATAAGCGAATAAAAGAAAAAAAGTGATTAAAATCACTTACCTTCTAAAAAACTTTCTAAATTTACTGATTGTATCATTATTATCTAAATCTGTTTTAGACAAATCATTAAATAATTCTTTTTGTTTTCTATCTAATTTTGTAGGAATAACTACTTTTATTATAATATACATGTCCCCAACTCTAGAACTATTAATATAAGGAACACCTTTTCCTTTTACTCTATGTTTATCAAGATTTTGAGTACCAGCTGGAATATTTAAGATTATTGTTCCATCTATTGTTGGAACTTCTTTTTTACATCCTAAAGTTGCATCTACAATATTTATTGGTAATTCCATAATAATATCATTGTCTTGTCTTTTAAAAATATTATGTTCTTTTACATTTAATTCAACATATAAATCACCATTAGGTCCACCATTTATACCAGCTTCACCTTTTTCAGCAATTCTAATTTGATTACCAGTATCAACACCTTTAGGGATAGTTACAGAAATAGTTTTTCTTTTTCTTAATTTTCCAGTTCCTTTACAAGTACTACATTTAGTTTCATATGTTTTACCTGTTCCACCACATTTAGAACATGTTGTTTTGCTCATAAATGTACCAAACATTGTCCTTTGCTCTTCTGTTACTGTTCCAGAACCATTACAATGATCACATTTTTTCTCATTGAATCCACCTTTTCCAGAACATTCGGAACAATTTTCAGTAACATCAACGGTTATATCTTTCTTTGCTCCAAATACAGCATCTTCAAAACTTATATCTAACTTGTATAAAGTATCTCTACCTTTTCTTGCTCTTGAAGAACTAGATTTATTTCCAGAAGAAAAACCAAATCCATTACCGAAAACACCTGATAATATATCAGATAAATCTACATCATCAAATCCAAATCCAGATGAAAAACCTCCGAAATTTCCAAATCCTGCTCCTGCAGTATTACCATTATTATCAAAAGCTGCATGACCATATTGATCGTATGTCCTTCTTTTGTTTTCATCTGATAATACTTCATACGCTTCTTGAACTTCTTTAAATTTTTCTGGAGCATCAGGAGATTTATTTAAATCTGGGTGATATTGTTTTGCAAGACGTCTAAATGCACTTTTTATCTGTTTTTCATCAGCATCTTTAGGTACTCCTAAAACTTCATAATAATCTCTTTTTGCCATTTTACTTCACCTCTACTTATTCATTATATAATCTATCAAATTCATTTAGTAATGAATCAAAATTATTTATTGCTTCTATATATACTTTTTCATCCTCTATATTAACGCCTAATACTTTAAATATATCCATAATATCAACATTACTACCTGTTTTCAAAAATTTCATATATTTTTCTAACATTTTATCATTTTTATTAATTATTTCTTTAGAAACATAAGATGCGACTGATACACATATTGCATAACTAAATAAATAATAAAAATTATAATAATGACTTCTTAAAGTCCATTGATTTTTCTCATATTCACTATCTAACTTTTCTTTTGGTAAATACTTAAGTAACATTTTTTCAGTTAAATTATATAAATATTCTTTTGTAAGGGTTCCACCTTTTTCAACATATTTATAAAATTCTCTTTCCATATCTGCTTCCCATATTGCACCAAAAAAGTTTGATTCAAATGTTCCAATTATGTTAGAAAGGCCCGCTAATGCTTCTTCTCTTTTTCCATTTTCAACTAAATAATATGATAGTAAAAATTCATTTGTTAATGATGCAACTTCTGCAACTGATACAGAAACATTTCTATATACATCAATGTTATTTTCAAATAAATATTGATGATGAACATGATGTCCAGATTCATGAGCAAGAGTTGAAATAGATTCTAAATCATAATTAAAACTCATTAATATTTTAGAATTTTTTATACTTTCTGATGATACATTATATCCTCCTGCATGTTTGCCTTTGTACTGACAATAATCAACACATCTGTCATCTATAACATGATTAAAATGGTTAATATAGTCTTCACCAAGAGGTTTTAAAGCTTCTTTTATAATTTTTCCAGCATCTTCTATAGTATATTTTTCTTCTGTTTCAAATAATTCTATAGGATTATCCCAAGGAAGACATTTATCTACATTTAATATTTTACTTTTTAAATCAAAATATTTTTTATAAATATCTTTTTTATCTAAAGCTGCTTTTACTAAAGAATCGTAAACTTTATCTGATAACTTTAAATCAAATAAATGCTTATCCCAAGTTGATTTATAATTATATATTTTAGATAATGATACATTTGTTTTTACATAACTATCTAATAGTGATGCACTAATGGATGAATATCTATCCTTTACTTTATTAAACTGCTCATAGACTTTCTTTCTATCTTCTCTATCTAATTGTTTCATTATTCTTCTATAATTTGTTGGCATTAATTCTTCTGTTTCACCATTTTTTAACTTAACAAATCCATAGTCATTACATGCATTCATAAGAGTTGATGACATTTGACTATAATTTTCAGTTACATTTGTTAATTGTGAAACAATTTTTTCTTTGTCTTCACTTAGTATATGATCTTTATATCTATATATGTCATCCAATATACTTTTATATTTTAATAAATTCTTATTACTGAATAAATCTTCATACTCTTTTTTATTTAGAGAAAGTAATTCAGGTTCAAAAAAACTTGTATTAATAGAATAATCTGTTTCTAAAGTAGATACTTTTCCTACAAGTTCTACTCCTAAATTATCATTTAAATCTTGATCATTAGTTAACATAGCATATATTACTAAACTAAGTAATCTAGAACCTAAATCATTTGAAAATTCTATATATTTTAATAATTCATCAGGACTTTTAGTACAATTTACGTAATCTTTTAATTTATCAATATCATTTTTTACAACTTCGAAACTGTTATTAAAATCATTTAAATCTTTAAAAATATCTGTTAAATCCCATTTATATTTTTCAGGTACTTCACTTCTTGATTTATATTTTTCCATTTTATTCTCCTTATTATTAAAGCAGAAAGTTCTAGCAAGCTAGAACTTCAACTTATTATTTTTCTTCATAATCAGCATCTACTACATTGTCATCTTTTTTATCTTCATTTTTAGTTTCATTTTCATTTGTTTTTTCTGCATTTGCTTTAGCTGCTTCTTCATAAACTTTTGAACCTAATGCCATAGCTTTTTCATTTAATTTATCTTTGGCACTCTTCATTTTTTCTATATCATTACTTTCAATTGCAGATTTTGCTTCTTTTATAGCATCTTCAGCTTCACTTTTTTCTTTATCACCAATTTTACCATCAAGATCTTTGATAGCTTTTTCAGTAGCAAATACTAATTGTTCAATTTCATTTTTTGTATCTGCTTCTTCTTTTCTCTTAGCATCTTTTTCTTTATTTTCTTCAGCTTCTTTTACCATTTTTTCAATTTCTTCATCTGATAAATTTGTTGATGCAGTTATAGTTATTGATTGTTCTTTATTAGTTCCTAAATCTTTTGCTTTAACATTAACAATACCATTTGCATCTATATCAAATGTAACTTCTATTTGTGGTACTCCTCTTGGAGCTGGTGCTATATTGCCAAGTTGGAAATTACCAAGTGTTTTATTATCACTTGCCATTGATCTTTCACCTTGAAGTACATGTATATCAACAGCTGGTTGATTATCTGCTGCTGTTGAGAAAATTTGACTCTTACTTGTTGGAATAGTTGTATTTTTTGGAATTAATACAGTCATTACTCCACCCATTGTTTCAATACCTAAAGAAAGTGGTGTTACGTCAAGTAAAACGATATCATTAACTTCACCTGTAAGTACTCCACCTTGAATTGCTGCACCCATTGCAACTACTTCATCAGGGTTAACGCCCTTACTTGGTTCTTTTCCTAATTCTTTTTTGATTAATTCAGTAACCATTGGTATTCTTGTTGAACCACCAACAAATATAATTTTATCAATTTCATCTTTAGTTAAATTAGCATCTTTTAATGCTGTTTTAACTGGATCTAATGTTGATTCTACTAAATCTCTAATTAATTCTTCAAATTTAGCTCTTGTTAAGCTTAATTCTAAGTGAAGTGGTCCTTCACTACCTTGTGATATAAATGGTAAGCTTATTTGAGTAGTTGTAACACCACTTAAATCTTTTTTAGCTTTTTCTGATGCATCTTTTATTCTTTGCATTGCCATTTTATCAGTACTTAAATCAATACCATTTTCTTTTTTAAATTCTGAAACTAAATAATCAGAAATTCTATTATCAAAATCATCTCCACCTAAATGGTTATTACCTGAAGTTGATTTTACTTCATAAACACCATCACCAAGTTCTAGAATTGATACATCAAATGTTCCTCCACCAAGATCATATACTAAAATTGTATGCATATCATCTTGTTTATCAGAACCATATGCTAATGCAGCAGCTGTAGGTTCATTAATTATTCTTTCTACTTCAAGACCAGCTATTTTACCAGCATCTTTAGTTGCTTGTCTTTGTGCATCATTAAAGTATGCAGGAACAGTAATAACTGCTTTTGAAACTTTTTCTCCTAAATAGCTTTCAGCATAATCCTTAATATATCCTAAAATCATTGCTGAAATTTCTTGTGGTGTATATTCTTTTCCATTTGCTTTTACTTTTTCATCTGTACCCATTAATCTTTTTACAGAATAAATTGTATTTGGATTTGTTACCATTTGTCTTTTAGCAGCATCACCAACAATTATTTCATCGCCTTTAAATGCTACTACAGAAGGTGTTGTTCTATTTCCTTCTGGATTTGGGATAACTGTTGAATTACCCCCTTCTAATACTGCACAACAACTATTTGTTGTACCTAAATCTATACCTATTATTTTACTCATATATATCCTCTCCTTTATTGATTAACTTTTACCATAGCAGGTCTTATAACTTTTCCTTTATAAGTATACCCTTTTTGCATAACTTCTATTACTTCATTTTCTTTTGCATCATCTTTATGATCAGTTAATACTGCTTGATGAACGCTTGGATCAAATTCTTTACCTAAAGCTTCTATTTCTTTTACTTCATTCTTTTCTAGAATATTTAATATAGATTTATATATCATTTCAAAACCTTTTAAGAACTTAGAAACTTCGTCTTCTTTATTATCATCATCCATACTTAATGCTCTTTCAAAATTATCAACCACTTCAAGTAATTCTTTAATAATATCTTCTGAAGCATATTTAAGCATTCTTGATAATTCTTCATCTTTTCTTCTTACTGTATTTATCATATCTGCAGTAATTCTCATATTTTTATCTTTTAATTCTATATTTTCTGAAGATAATTTATCAAACTCTTCTTTTAGTTTTTCATATTTCTTATCTTCTTTTTTAATTTTATTATTTTTTTCTTCTTTTACTTCTTTCTTTATTTCTTCTTTCATCTATAATTACCTTTCTATGTTTGATTTTATAAATTCAAGCAAGCTTACAACTCTATCATACTCCATTCTTTTTGGCCCTAAAATTGCGATCGTTCCTTCATCGCCATTAACATTATATTTAGTTTTTATAACAGTTAAATCATCATCTATATTGCTTTCTTTACCTATGTATATATTAATATCATTACTATCTTCTCTAATAGATGATATTATATTTTCATTATCTAATACATTCACTATATTTTTAATTTTATCAACTGTATTAAACTCAGGTAATTCTAATATATTTGACTTACCTTGCATTTTTATATCATTAGATTCTTTAAAATCATTAAATGCATTATAAAAAGCATTATATAAAGTTTCATATTGAGTAACATATTGACTAATTATTGGTTTAATATCACATTCTAATCTGTAACTTACTTCATCTATTGGTGTACCAACTATAATCTTATTTATAAGTTCAACTATCTTTCTTACTTCTTCTAGATTCGAACCTTTTATATTTATATTTTTATTTTCTACATGACCCTTATCTGTTATAACGATTGCTATAACATTTTCGTTGTTAATTGGAACAACTTCAACCTGTTTTAATTTATTATCCGAACTCTTACTACCTAACATAACCGTAGTGTAATTTGTCATTTCAGATATAATTTCTAAACTTTTTGAAATTGCATCTGTTTTTTCCAAAGTATTATTTTTAAATATTCTTTGAAGTTCAACAGCATCTGATGATTTGATTTTTTTAGGTTTCATTATGTTATCTACATAATACCTGTACCCATTTTCACTAGGTACTCTACCAGATGATGTATGTGTTTTTTCTAAATAGCCAAAATCTTCTAATTTCGCCATTTCACTTCTAACAGTTGCTGGTGAAACGCCAAGTATATCACATATAGAAGTTGAGCCAACTGGAATCGGAACTTTACTATACTCTTCAATTATCAGTTTTAATATTTGATTTTGTCTTTCGCTTAACAAAATATCACCTCTAATCCAAGCATATAAACTAATTATATCACTTTTTTTAGCAATGTCAATACCAGAGTGCTAAAAAAGACAAATAAATTTAATTTGCCCTTTTATATTTGTAAACAGGTGTACATAAATAATACTGATCTAAACAAATTTTCTTAATATTTAATACATATTCATAACTTACATTAGTTAAAGATGCTATCGCATAATCGGTATATTTAGAATTTTTTGCTAAAAATAATAAGCATGCTATTTTCTCATCTTTTTCATCCATTCCAATATTAGATATAACATATTCCATTCTATCATAATTTATATTATCTATTTCATATTTATCTATGCAATATTTTTTGATTTTTATTATATACTCTTTATTAACACCAAATATTTTTGAAATTTTTTCTAATCTTTTATCGTAATCATATTTACTAAAAAACAACATAAAAGCTAATCGTCTATCAAATTCAGATAGATTAATTTTATTTATAACAGTAATCATTCTTATTTCATCAATATTACTTAATTCTTCTTTTAAAGAATTATATTCATCTAAATTCTTTGAAATATTATATATATCATTTACATTATTTTTATGCTTATATAAACCACTAATTTTTCTTATTGAATCTGGAATTATATTACATTTGACTAATTCTTCTAATTCTTCTTTAGAAGAAACATTAAAAAAATTTAATATTTTATTTAATTGTTTATCATTTGCTTTTATTTTTCCTTTAGAAATTTTTGATATATTATCCCTTGAAATATGAGTAAGTTTTGATAAATCTATTATTGTAATTTTATTTTCAGCCATATATTTACCTAAAAAAGATAAATCATAAATCTTTCTTTTTTCCGAATTTGTTATTCTCACAATACACGATTTAAATCTTGCAAAACTATCAATATTAAAATAATCAAGTAATTTAATAAGCATAGTTTTATCTATAAGCAATTCACCATTTAAATAATTATCTATAGATAAAATATCAACATTAATTATTTTTGATAATTCTTCTTTTGTTAAATGTGATAATTTTATATAATCTAATAAAAATGATATATTATGCATAAAAAGTTCCTTTCTTTTGACAAAGTATTATAATCACATAAAACAATATTGTCAATTTAATAAGTATATGGATTATTTATACTTCCATCACCATTTAAATATTTTATACTTCCTTTTATATATACTACTTCTTTATTACCACTCATTTTTACATCACTTGTTTTTTTAAGACCTTCTTTAGTAACAACATATATACAATTTTTCTCATCACAAGATGTACTATTTGCTGTTACTAATCCATCATTTAATAAATCGTATAAATAGCTTTTGCAACTACCTAAATTTTTTATATTACAAGAATCATTTGTACTTACTCTAATAACATCTGATACATTTATTAAACCTGCATATCCTATATAATTTGGTACTTTTTTTGTAATACTTAAATTTTTTCTTTCACTTTTTATAATATCAATTAAAACTTCATCATCTTCTGGTATAAACCCCACATTATACATTCCTAATGAAAAATATTTTGAACTTGAATAATTTAATTTATTTACAGTCTTTAAATCGTCATCTTCTATCAAAAAATTTATATTTCCACCTAATCCATAAAAATTTATATCTGTATTATAATCACTTCTGATTACTTTTAAATTATAAGAATTAGTGATCCCAATTATTCTATATAATGTAGAATTTATTTTTATATAATTATTAACATTCTCACCTTTAAATATATATTTTAAATCGTATAAATTATTATTTTCATATTCATTAATATATAATCCATCATCTTCATTAGTAATATTATTATTTTTTAGTATTTCACTATAAAGTGAATTTCCTTTATATTTAATATATTCAAAATGATACTTTGAATCTTTTGTTATTTTTACATATCCATTTAAATCATTTGAAATATTAAGTTCTTCTACCGGCAATAAATATTCTGTAAATTTACTAAGAAAATAATTATCAAAATTATTTTGATTTGTATTTACATATTTTTTTGCTTGATTTATTACTTTATCTTCTAAAGCATCATTCTTTTTATTTATAAATATAGAAGATAATAAACTAAAAATTGCTAGTACAAAAATTAAAATTATTAATAATCTAAACAAAGATATTCCTTTTCTTTTTTTCATTTTTACCTCCACATTTTATATTTTTATCTTTTTCACTTAATTTTATGATAAGTAATCTTTTAACACCTTAATTGTTTCTTCTGGAAGAATTTCTTTTAATTCATCAGAACTTGCTTCTTTTATTTTATTTATTGATTTAAATTTTTTCATTAATGCTTTTTTTCTCTTTTCACCAATTCCAGGAATATTATCAAGAACGCTTTCTAAACTACCTTTGCTTCTTATATCTTTATGATATGTAATGACAAATCTATGAACTTCCTCACTTATTTTTTCCAAATAATGAAATAAATCACTATTTTTTTCTACAGGTATTTCTTCATTTTCTGAAACTAAAGCACATATTCTATGTTTATCATTCTTTTGCATACCATATACAGGAATATCAAGACATAAATTATCTAATATTTCCTTGCAAGCATTTATTTGAATCAATCCACCATCAAGAAGTATAACGTCTGGTTTTATTAAATCATCATTTATAACTCTTGAATATCTTCTTTCAATCACTTCTTGCATCATATGATAATCATCTTTAGCGTCACTAATTATTTTATATTTTCTATAATCCTTCTTACTAGCTTTTCCATCTACAAATACAACCATTGCACTTACTGTATAACTTCCGAATAAATGTGAATTATCAAAAGACTCTATTCTATGGATATTTATACCTAAAATTTTTCCTAATTCTTCGTTTGCTCTTACACTCCTATTTAAATCATTATTTATTAAATCAAACTTTTCCTTTACTTTAATTTTTGCATTTTCTTCTGCCATATCTATTAATCTTTTTTTAGGACCTTTCAATGGTACTATAACCTTTACTTTTAATATTGATTCTAATAGATTTGTATCTATTCCTTCTGGTACAAGAATTTCTTTTGGTATATCTAAATAATTTTCATAAAAAGAAACAATAAAATTATTTATAACATCATATTTATCTTCATTAAGCTCATAAATATAACTATTTCTTTCAACAAGATTTCCATTTCTTGAATGAAGTACTTGTATTGATATAAAATCTTTATATATATAATAGTTAAATATATCTCTATTAACATTATCAGTTAAATCAATTTTTTGTTTTTCAAGAACCTTATCAATATAATCAAGTAATTCTTTTATTTCACCTGCTCTTTCAAAATTAAGTTTTTCTGAATAAGAATACATATCTTTCTTTAATTTATCAGTTATATCGCTATAATTACCATTTAAAAATGATGTTATTTCTTTTACCATTTCATCAATTTTTTCTTTATCAACATTTTTAGTACAATAACCAAGGCATTCTCCTATATGATAATAAAGACATGGTTTATCAGGAAATGTTTTACATTTTCTAAGAGGATATATTCTATTTAACATATTTACTATATTTCTTGCGGCATACGAACTAGGATATGGCCCAAATAATTTCATATCTTTTTTTACTTTTTTATGTCTAGGTCTTACAATATCAAGTTTTGGATATGGACTTACTGTTAATGCAATATATGGATATGATTTATCATCTCTAAATATTATGTTATATTTGGGATCATATTTTTTTATTAGATTAATTTCTAATAAAAATGCCTCTTTTTCAGACTCAGTTACTATATACTCAAAATCAACTATATTTGAAACTAGTGCCTTTGTCTTTCCTGTTTTTTCACCTCTAAAATAGCTACTAACTCTATTTTTAAGTATCTTAGCTTTACCAACATAAATAACTTTACCAGTATTATCTTTCATAAGATAACAACCAGGTTTTCTTGGAAGTAAAGCAAGCTTACTATGTATATATTTTTTTATTGTTTCATCCATATCTAACACCTACCTATATAAAAAAGATAATAATATTATTTATTAAATTATATCATATTTTTTTTAATTATAGTATAATTGTTTTAGGTGAAAAAAATGTATATTATAGATAAAAATATTGAAAACGAAATAATAATTAAAAAATCAAAATTTATTACAAAACTTTACTATATAGATGATGAAAATGAAGTTAAAGATATAATTAATTTTTTTAAAAAAGAATATAAAAAAAGTACACATATTTGTTACGCATATATTGTTAATGGAAAAGAAAAAGCAGTTGATGACGGTGAACCATCACATACTGCTGGTAAACCTATTTTAAATGTACTACAAAAAAAAGATGTTACAAATATATTATGCGTTGTAATAAGATATTTTGGTGGAATAAAACTTGGGGCTGGTGGACTTGTTAGAGCATATACAAAAAGTGCATCTGATGCTTTTAAGCTTATTAATTTAATAGAAAAAAATTAGTCAACTGACTATTTTTTTATTTACTTTAAATTTTTTATTTCTTCTATTCTTAAACCTGTTACCTTGCTTATATCTTCTACATTTCCGTACTCCTCTTAATTTTCTAAAAAAAGAAAAAAAGCATTAATTTGCTTTTAAATTTATAGAATTAATTATTTCAGTAAGTTCATTGTTATATTTAGAATAATCTTTTTTACTAACAACTTGTATAACATATATTATATTATTTGAATTACCTTCAAATGAAATTGTTGATAATTTATATATTGAATCACTTGTATTATCTGTTTTTCCTGATACTTCTATAGTACTAATAGTTTTATTATTATAAGTTCTTGTTACTTTATCTTTATAAATAGATACATCTTTTCTTGTAGATTTAATATATTCTAATTGTTTCAACAAAACAGAATCTATATCTTTTTCCTCATAATTATTAACATCATAGAAAAAGGCACCAGTTACTAATTGTCTTTTATTATCTTTAACATACAAATCATATTCAGATACATTTTCTTTCTTAAAACCAAGTTTAAAAGTCATTTCAAATTTGTTATCATTTGAAACAATAATATTCCTAACTTCACTTTTTTGCTTTTCTATTGCTTTTTGTTTATTTACATGTTCATTAAAAAGTATTGTTGAATAAATAGAAGTAAATATTGATGTAACACTTAAAACTAATATTATAACTAGATATAACAATGTTTTTTTTCTTGATTCATTATCTTTTCTTTTATATTCTAATTCATAATATGGTAATACAAATATATTCAAGAAAAATAATAATAAATACCATTTTAATTTCTCATTATGAGAAAATTCATCTTTTTTATATACATCTAATATACTAAAAATAATTTGAACAACAACTATAATTAATAATATCATCTCTATTATTAAAAGTACTAATGTAAAAATTTCAAATATTATATTTTTAACCTTATCCATATATATTAATCCAAATAGTAATGGTAATATACTCATAATAGTCATAAATAGTAAACTTGGAATCATAAATCTATATTTCTTTATTTTTTCTTTCATTCTTTTTTCACCTATTATTTATTATATCAAAAAAAATACTATAATCATAGTACTTTTTTATTATATCAAATTATCTTCTTCCAGTTCTAACAATTAATAATTCATACAATTGTCTATGTTTTTTTACTATTACTTGAAGTATTATTCCAGTAATCCATAATAATATAGAAACTAACAAAAATATGCAAGATACAATTAATGTTGGAAATCTTGGAACAAGTCCAGTCTTAAAATATTCACATACAATAGGTATTCCCATAACTAACGATACTGCTAAAATAATAAAAGCGAATATATTAAAGAATAATGCTGGTTTATATTCTTTAAATAATGTAGCTATTGTTTTAAGTACTTTAAATCCATCACTATACGTATTTAATTTTGAAACAGATCCTTCAGGTCTATCTCTATAAGTTACTGGAACTTCAACTAATTTATAGTTTTTATCAACTGCATGTATTGTCATTTCTGTTTCTATTTCAAAACCTTTTGATAATACTGGAAAACCTTTTACAAAGTCATAACTAAATGCCCTATAACCTGTCATAATATCTTTTACATTATTATTAAATATTTTATTTATTAATAGTCTAACTATTCTATTTCCAAAATTGTGAAATGGTCTTTTATTTTCTGTAAAATATGTACTAGATAATCTATCCCCTATAACCATATCTGCTTTTCCATCTAATACTAAATCACACATTTCTCTAGCATTTTCAGCAGGATATGTGTCATCTCCATCTATCATAAGATAGCAATCAGCATCAATATCTCTAAACATTGTTCTTATTACATTACCTTTTCCTTGTCTATATTCATATTTTACTATTGCTCCTGCTTTCTTTGCTATTTTATCTGTATCATCAGAAGAATTATTATCATACACATAAATATCAGCATCAGGTAAAGCTTTTTTATAATCTTTTACTACTTTTTCAATTGTTTTACTTTCGTTATAGCAAGGTATTAAAACTGCTATTTTATTATTTTCTTTTTTCATTTCTTAAATCTCCTATCAATAACAAATAAATTATACCTTATTTTGACATTTTTTTCAATTGAAATTAGAAAAAGTTCAACAAATCAAATAAATTTTTTCATTTAAATATATAAACTACGATAAAAAATGTTTTATTTTCTCTAGTATATTTGGATAATATTGTGTAAAATTGCTATCATTTGGTACAAAAAACAACAATAATATTTTTACGAACGTACATAAAAAGATTAAACAAATAATTAAATTAAAGATTTTTTTCTTACTATTATCTAATATTTCATAATAATTAACAATTGAAATAAAACTAGAAATTATCATCAAATAATATATATCCATTCGATATCTTTCACCAAGTTGTGGAACCCAAAAAGAATCAATAACGGTCACTAAAACAGGAAGAATAAGCAATATAATATATATAAAATTTAATTGTTTTTTCTTTAGATTATTAAAACATTTTTCATTTAAAATTGTCATTAAAGGAAAAAATAATATAGGAAAATTAATAAAAGCACCTGATATATTTACATATGGAAAAGACTCTAAATATTCATTACAATCAAAAAAGTTTGCTTTTAATTTAGACAACAATTCAAATACATTTACATTACTTAAAAAACTTGAATAATTATGTTGATCGGCAACTGTTAATTGATAAGATTGCCCGAATTCAAAAGCACTATCAAATCTAACATAATTATAAATCATTAACAAAATTCCGATTATAACATAAGGCATTGCCGCAAATATCATTTTTAAAATTATTTTTTTATTGATTTTGTGATTTTTTATAAAATGTATTAACATAGGTATTACTAAAAAATTAACCAATCCAATTGGTGGTCTGCATGCAAAAGTCAATGCACCAAATAAACTTCCTAAAAAAGCAAAGATTATACTTTTATTTTCAGTTTTTGAACCATAAACTGATAAAACAAAAAAATAAATACTCCATATAGCCATACATAATCCGGAAGTTATTGCAGTACAATATAGTGATGGAGCACCTATGCTATACCAAACACTTATCATTGAAAATATTACTGAACTTAATACATAAATTGAAACACGAGTTTTTGGATAAAATAATTTGCATAACAAATAAAATAAAGCAAATACACCAATAATAAATCCTGCCACATAAATCTGTGTTGCATGATATGTTAATAACGTTTTCCCAGTTATTAATTTATAAGGGATAAATGTTAAAAAAACTGGTGCCACTCCAAAATACATATAGTAATGTCCATTATAGAAAGAATGATCCCAATGATAATTAACTTTTTGTTTTACTCTTTCTACAGGATCATATGGATTTTCCATATCAATCAATTTGTCATCAACATCATAATCAATATATAAATGTCCTTTTAATATTGAATCAGCTAGTAATTCATACTGATTTCTATGTTGTGGTATTTTACCATTATATATTGGACATAATTTCATTGGCAATGTACATAACAATATTGTAAAACCAATAATTATATAAATAAAAATTTTAATTTTAATGTTTAAATTAATGATACTAATTTCATTTTTCATAATCATACCTCTTTTACTCATTTTACATATATAAATTAAAATATCGAAGACACAAAATATTAAAGAATTATACCTAAAATTAAGGTTGCATTCAATACTTTTTCATTATATAAAACACTTTAAATATTATCACTAGGATAATTTTATCATATTGACTTAATAAAAACAATAATTTACTTATTTTAATTATAATGATAAAATATAAAAGGAGGTTATTTATGAATATAGCAGTTATTTTTGCCGGTGGTTCCGGAACAAGGATGAAGACAAAGGATAAACCAAAACAATTTTTAGAGGTTTTTAATAAACCAATTATAATTTATACTTTAGAACATTTTGAAAAATGTGATAACATAGATGCTATAGTAATAGCTTGTAAGAAGGATTGGATAGAATACCTAGAAAAATTGATATTAAAATTTAATATTAAAAAAGTTAAAAATATAGTTCCCGGAGGCAATACTGGACAAGATTCAATTTACAACGGTCTTATTGCAGCAAAGGAAATTTCTAAAAATAATGATGACATTGTTTTAATACACGATGGAGTTAGACCCCTAATAAATACTAAATTATTAGATGAAAATATAAAATGTGTTAAAGAAAAAGGAAATTCCATAACTTCTGGCATTGTTAAAGAAACAATAGTTGTAATTGACGAAAATAATAGAATTAATGAAGTCCCTGACAGAGCAAATTCTAGAGTTGCAAAAGCGCCACAATGTTTTTATTTGAAAGACATCTTAGATTCTCATGATAAAGCACGAAAAATGAATAAACATGATTTTATAGATTCATGCACCATGATGCAATATTTTGGATATGAACTTTATATGACAGATGGTCCATATGAAAATATAAAAATAACTACACCAGATGATTATTACACTATGAGAGCAATTATTCAGTCAAAAGAAGATGCACAATTATATGGAATGGATGAATGAGGTGATAATATGTGGATTGATAATGAAATATATTTAAATGATTTAAATAGCATTACTGCAAATACTAAGATTAATTTCGAAAAATTAAGAAACAAAAATATTCTTATTACAGGTGCAACTGGTCTTATTGGATCATTAATGATAAACACACTTTTATATCTAAACAAAACAAAAAATATAAATTGTAATATTTTTGCATTTGTAAGAAATATAGAAAAAGCACAAAAAATTTTCCATAAACAAATAAATGAAAATTATAAAATTAATTTTATTGTTGGTGATATTACATCCAAAATAGATATTGAACAAAATATTGATTACATTATTCACGCAGCTTCAGAAACATCTAGTAAATACTTCTCTGAAAATCCAGTTGAAACAATAGATAGTATTCTTATTGGTACAAAAAATATATTAAATTTTGCCAAAGAAAAGTCAATTCAAAAGATAATTTATCTATCTACAATGGAAGTATATGGAAGACCAGAAACTGATGAGAAAATTAATGAAAATTACCCAGCACATCTAAATACTATGGAGGTAAGAAATAGCTACCCTATTAGCAAAAGAATGTGTGAAAATTTGTGTGTAAGCTATAATAAAGAATTTAACATTAATTTTAATATATTGAGACTTACTCAAACATTTGGCCCTGGAGTTCAATATAATGATGGTCGTGTTTTTGCGGAATTTGCACGTTCAGTAATTGAAAATAAAGATATCATATTACATACAAAGGGTGAAACAAAAAGGAATTATTTATATACAATGGATGCCATTCAAGCAATTTTACTTACATTAACTTCTGATATTTCAAACGAAGTATATAATGTTGCAAATGAAAATACATACTGCTCAATTTATGAAATGGCAGTATTAATGAAAGAATTAAATAAAAATATTAATGTAAAAATTGAAGAAGAAGATATTTCTAAATTTGGATATTCAAAAACATTGCATATAAATTTAGATACTTCAAAAATTAAAAAAATTGGTTTTACACCAACAAAAAATTTAAAAGAAATGTTTAAAAATATGATTGATACTATGGAGAAATAATATGAAAAAACTTACAAAAGAAGAATTAAGAAAATTACAATTAATACAACTAGAAATATTAATTGAATTTGATAGAATATGTAAAAAAAATAATTTAAAATATTCATTAGCTGGTGGAACACTTATTGGAGCTATAAGACATAAAGGTTTTATTCCATGGGATGACGACATTGATGTAACAATGCCACGAATTGATTATAATAAATTTATAAAAATACAAAAAAAAGAACTTAATAAAGATAAATATTATTTTCAAAATATGGACACTGATGATGATTACGTTATGTTATCAGCAAAAATACGTAGAAAAAATTCTATATATTCTGAAAGTTTAAATAATATGAATAAAGAAAAACAAGGTATATGGATAGATATTTTTCCAATGGATAATACAAGCAATATTCTTTTCATTGCAAAAATAAATTATTTAAGAATATTAATATTAAAAATTGGTTTATCATACAAGTGTAATAATGAATGCTATTCACCTATTCTTTATAAAAAGATTATCTTAAACATAATAAAATTATTTTCAAAAATTCACTCAATAAAATATTATAAAAATAAATTAAAAAAATTATCTGAAAAATATAATAATAAAAATTCAAAATATGTTGTTTCAAATGCCGGTGTCTACTTATTTAAAGAAATTATTGAAAGCAAATATTTCGATAGTTTAACCAGCGTTGAATTTGAAGGATATAAATTTAACGCACCTAAAGATTATGACAATTATCTAAAACATTATTATAATGATTATATGAAATTACCACCTAAAGAAAAACAAGTATCAAACCATTTCATATCCGAAATAAAATTTCCAAACTAAAAAGAAAAATAGCAATTATTTTTCTTTTTTTATTTTGCCAATAAATAAATTTCTATAAAATCTATAATTTTCTCCCCTACCATAAAATATTAATACTAATACAATATAACCTACTACAACAATTATAAAATTGATTATAAACGAAACAATATTTTTTGTTAGGTTTATATAAATTATTAATTTATTAAGTAATATATATGACAATAATATAAATAAAATATTTAAAATATAATCTTTATAATATTTTTTAGGTGATGATTTAAATATATACTTATAAATTATATAAGGTCTATTCCAACAAGGCAGTAATAAATTACTTATTAATGTTCCAAGAACAACACCAACTATCCCTATTTTTTTTACTAATACAATTGATATTATTATATTTAATAATGACTGAAAAATTGGTATATACTTATCTTTATCATATGCACCAGCTGATTCTTTTATGGAATCAATACATTGTCTAATTCCATCAAGATAAAAATTAAAACAAACTATTAAAACTATAATTTTGGGAAGCAAAAATTTTTCACCAATCCATAGTACAATAAAATCATTCATTAATACAGCGAATCCAATAGACACTAAACCATAAATTATATGACCAAGAAAATTTATTTTTATAAATACATCTTGTTGTACATTTTCTTTTTCTGATACTATTAGATTACCAAAACTTGCTGTAATACCTTTATAGAATCCACTAATTAAAGTATTTGTCATTGTAATTACAGATAAATAATTAGTATATATACCCACTGTAGCGATATTTATAAATTTTGAAATAACTATATTATCTGTACCATTTATCACATAGTTTCCTATCTTATGACAAAACATTGCACCAACTTTAGTTTTAATTTCCTTTATATCCTTATCACTAACCTTTTCTTCAGAATAAAAATCTACATTTTTATAATTATTTGTAATATAAACATTTATAAATATTCTTTGTAAAAACATGACAACAATTTTTATAATTAAATATAATATAAAATTCTTTAAATATATTAAATCTAATATTTGTAAAATATACATTATTAAATAAAATATAAAATTAAATTTTGTTAGCTTATAATTATTTTGATCTGCAATTATCAGTGTTTCTTTATATGATATAAAATACATTGAAACTGTATCAAACAAGTATATCAAATATATCAACCTAATATTTACACCAGGTATATTATCTATAAAATGATCTAAAAATAACATTACAATAAGTCCAATAATTAATACAGAAAAGCCTACAACTTTATATATTTTTCTATATAAACTCATGAGAGAACTAATTTTTTTAGTATCATTTTGAGCAAGTGGCTTATATAAGCTATAATTAATTGCATTACTAATTCCAAGTTCAGCCATAGATAACATAAGCAATATATTTGTAAATAATCCATCTAATCCTAACAAATTCTCACCTAATACTTTTATAAATATTGTTCGAACAACAAACATCATTATAGACCTAAAAGCATAAATAAAAATATTAGAACTAACATTATATATTGATTTTTCAATTCTCATAAATTCACAACCTTATAAATTAAAATTCTTTTTTTGTAACAACCACAAAAAAGGTTTTATTAAATGTATCTTTCTAAATAATATAAATAAATTTACTAATAAATTTATTTTAAAATCTTCTTTTTTTATCCAAATTAATTTTAATTTTTTTCCATTTTGTTTATACGTCTTTTCAAGCCAATCAAAACTTATCATATATAAATTATAAAATTCTTTAAAAGAGCATTTTGATTGCATCAATAAATTCATTATTATTGTTTTAATATAGAAAAATAAATATAAATCACCAAATTTTTTTAAATCTATTTTATTATCTATCTCCTTAACTAACTCAAATAAATTTGCTTTATTCTTTGAATCTACACAATGTGTTATAGATTCTAAATTTTCTATATTGCAATATCCACTAGATTTTACATTATCTATTTTATCAGTTAAAGAATAACATTTTAATGTAAAAAGCATATCTTCCCCTATTTTTCTATTAGAAAATTTAATATCATTTTCTACTAAAAAATTCTTCCTATATAATTTACATACAGTGGATATAAATTTAAAATAATCAATATCACTACCCACAGGTAATTTTTCTACAATAAGATTCATATTTTTATCATATCTTTTGTATCCACAAATTACAATATCTTTTTTATCACTTTTTGAAACTAAATTTAAAATATAATCCTTTTCTATATAATCATCCGCATCAATAAATGTTATATAGTCACCTGTAGATAAATCTATTCCCCTATTTCTTGTCTTACCAGGTCCCTGATTTTTTTGAGTATATGAATATATATTATCATATTTTTCATCATAATACTTAATTATTTTTAAGCTATTATCATTTGATCCATCATTTATAAGAATTATTTCTATATTTTTATACGTTTGATTTAATATACTTTCAACACATCTTTTTATAAATTTTTCTGCATTGTATACAGGAACTATTATAGATACTTTCTTCATTTTTTTTCACCTCTACAATAAATCTTTGCAAATATTTTTACTAAATTTAATTTATCTAAAATTATAAATATAAAAACTATATTTCCAATACTACTTATTTCTCCTTTAGGTCCATTTATTTTTATATATTTATTTTTTCTATAATCAGGAATATTCTCTTTTAACCAATTAAATAATTTTATATATTCTTTAATAAAATTACTATAGCTTACATTTTTACCAGAATATAGAAGATACCAAATACAATATCGAATTATAAAATACTGATTTAATGTTATATTTGGACCATCTTTATAATTTATTTCATTTAGAAAATCAATAATTTTTATATTTTTATTAAAGCCTTTATGTTTAGTGTTCGAAATGGAATTTAAATTATCAAAATAATAATATCCATTATATTTTATTGATTTTATTTTTGCACCCTTATTTATTGCCTTAACACTAAAATAAATATCCTCACTTGCATTTGTATCCAAAAAATATATCTTATTTTTTTTAATAAAATCTGTCCTATATATTTTTGAAACTGGACCTGTCACAATATACTTTGAAAATTCACCATCATTTAAATTTCTTTTAAAAGATATTTTTTCCCCGTCTGTTTTTTTAAAACCACCAATAACAATATCATATTCAGTATTTTTTATATTATTATAAAAATTTTCTACATAATCACAATCAATGTAATCATCAGAATCTATAAACATTAAATATTTTGATTTTACAAGTTTAATTCCTCTATTTCTTGTGATTGCTGGTCCTGAATTATCTTGATCATATATTTTTATAAAAGAATATTTTTTTTCATATTCTTTTAATATTTTTAGACTGTTATCCGTAGATCCATCATTTATACATATTATTTCTATATTTTTGTATGTTTGATTTATAATACTATCTAAACATCTATTAATATATTTTTCAACATTGTATACTGGTATAATAATAGATATTAATTCTTCTTGCATAAATTATCCACCTTTCTTAATATAGATTTTGTAATATAATCAGTAAAGATTGCTAATAGAAAAGAACACACGAACACCAATAATACTGTTGGTAAAAAATAAATTATTCTATTTTGAATAATAGGAATTTTCTTATTCAAAATATTATATATAATAGTATCAAAAATCCATGAAATCATATACAAAGGTAAAGATACTTCAGATATTTTTTTTATTAATAAATTTAAAAATTTAGGCAAATTATTAAATTTAATATTTATAAATAATATAAATGTGAATATTGATAACATAATGGTAAAAATGCCATTCCAGTCAGAACTATATGAGTCCAAAACTAAATTATTGGGATATGATCTATATAATTGATACAATGAAAAAATAAAAGTCATTATTATAATTAATAAAATATTTTTTTTAATTTTTAATTTTATTTGATATTCATTTAAGTAGCATCCAATAAAATAGTATGTAATTGGCCATATATTTGTCCACCAATTTGGAACTATTACATCATAATTCTTAGATATAGTTGGATGTAGAAAAAAATTATTTATTTTAAAATCGTACGCATTAAATATTGATGGAAAAACAGTTAAAAATACAAAAGTTAAAATAAGTATCTGTTTTTCTTTTTGATTTTTCAAATTATTATAAATTATATTTAAAAAAGGAATTAGCATAAATAATCCAATATACATATTTATATACCATGAATAATGGGTTTTAAAACCTAAAATAAATAAAACTGATTCTTTTAAGCTTATAGAAGCATTAAGAAAAATATTCGAAAAAAATATTTGAATAATGGACACAACTAAATATGTTAATAATATATAATATATTTTTTTATAATAATTTTTATCTATCTTTTTTTTATTCATTAAATAACCACTAAGTAATAAAAATAAAGGTACACAAACCATAAAAAAAGTCTTAAGGTATAGACCTATAAACATTTTTTTACCTGTTAAATTATTTATATAAAATTGAGAATTACCAAAAAAATGAATACAAATTACAGAAAAAACTGCAAAAGATCTTATACAATCTAAATTAATATTTCTATTTTTCTTATTTTCCATACTACACCTTCTTTATACCTTATTACTTTTTTCTGAATTTTTATAAAATCTATTTATAAATTTGGCGATTGCCTTAGGCCAAAATTTCAAAAACATTTCATAATCTTCTTTTGTTCTTACACCAGAATTTATTATTTCTGTAGTTGTAGACTCTTCATGTACTCTATGTCCCATTAAAGGCTTATTAATATATATAAAATTACCTTTTATTTTAGATAAACGTTCCCAAGCAAGCCAGTCCATATTACACTTAAAATCACTTATAAATATTTTGTTTGTATTTATATTTTCTTTACAGAATGTAACAGATGGACAACAAATTGAATTACCTAATGATAATATAATTCTCTTATTAAATTTAAAGGAACTAAACAATTTAAGTTTTATTGGTGTTAATAATATTTTTTTTATAGTATGATTTTTATTTTTATATACTCTTTTATTATTTCTAATTTCATAATAGTCAGTAAATAAAATTATAGATTTTTTATATTTATTATATTCCTTTAAAATGTTTTCTGCATAAAATTTATCATATATGTCATCTTGATGTGCTACTGTAACAAGTTCTGAATTAATACATGAAACAGCATTATTAAAATCATCAGCAATACCTTCTGAATTTTTATGTTCAATAATTGATAATTTATATTTTTTAGATAAATCAAATATATAATCATTAGGTGTCGATGTTACTATAACTGCATTTGTTTTAACAGTTTGATTCAAAACTGATTTTATACATTCTTCAAGATATTCTGATTCCTTATATGCTAAAATTGCAAATGTATGAATATTTTTTTTCATTTTTATCATCTCTTTTATTTCTTATTATTTTTTAATAAAGCAATGTTTTGTGCAAGTTCTATAATTTTTAATTGTTGTTCAGCAATTCTTTTACTATTTCTAAAGTTTATAAATAATAGGAATACAATTGCCAAAACAAATAATAAAGATGGTGGATATGAAACACCTATTTTTTTTGCAACAATATCAATTGATTTTGGAAATATAGATAGAAACAACATAAATATTGAACCTAGAATCCACCAAAAGCTTTCTTTTATTGTAAAATTACCTTTTTTTACATTATGACCAATATAAAAAATTATTAATACCGATAAAATAATAAAGTATATATTTTTCATTATTTATTCACCTTCTTAACACCTGTATTTTTTATTAATATAAAAACAATAGAATACATAATTGTTATCATATATTTTATAGGTTTAATTATACCACCATGCATACTTTCACCATTTTCTCTAATTCTCATCTTAACCGGTACCTCACATATTGTGTATCCATTTAACAACATTTCTATTACTAAATTTGCATCTGGAAACTCAGGATAATTTCCCATCTTTGCATACCTTTCTATCACTTTTCTATTAAGACATTGAAATCCTGACAATGGATCTGCAATTTGTTTTTTACAAAAAATTTTAATTATTATCTCAAAAATTTTAGTTCCAAGTCTTCTAAAAAATGGACATGGATATCCCATATCTTTAAGATATCTTGAACCAATTACTATATCACTATTTGTTTCAATTGATTTTTTATATAATTTTTCAGCTTCACTTGCGATATGTTGTCCATCTGCATCGAATTGAATAACATAGTCATAATCATTTTCATATGCATATTTAATACCTGTTTGTACAGCCATTGCATATCTAACATTAAAAGGCATTGTTATACAATTTACTCCATTTTTAAGAACAATTTGTTTTGTATTATCTTTAGAACAATCATTTATAACCAAAATATCAGCATATTTTACATCTTTCTTTATTTCTTTTAATACCTTTTCAATATTTTCTTCTTCATTGTAAGCAGGTATTACAAATAATATTTTCATTTTACCACCTCTATACTAACAATATAACTATATATTATTGTAACAAATAATTACAATAAAATCTATAAAATGACAACAATTACTAAAAAAAGAAGAAATGACTAAAAGTCATTTCTTAATAGTATGATACTAAAATTGTTATCATAAAAATTAACATTGATATATTTATAAAAGAATAGATATTTTTTTCATCTAAATTAATTTTTCTATTTTTAGGTATCAACATTATCATTATCATTGGTAATATTGGTAATAAATACCTTCCTTGAACACCATCAATTGTTAAATTTCCTGTTTGCGTCCATTGTAAATACATTACCAAAAATATACCACCAATTAATATAATCATTGAAAAAATATTTAATAATCTTGTTTTTTTTGAAATTTTTGATTCTTCAGACAATATAATAAGAATTATCATTATATAAGATGCTATAACAATTATATTATTAATGCGATATTTTAACCAGCCAAACACTCCAACTATTTCTTTTAAATATTCTAAACCATAAGTTGATAAAGTATTATATATAATCCATAAAATTAATTTAGGATTTTTTATTAATTCTATTAATGAATTTCCTCTATTTATTTTAGATACCTTTGATTTTACTTCAATATATCCTATATTTTGAATAAATTTAGATAGATAATATGAAATAAAAATTATTCCAAAAATACATAAAATTTTTTTTAATTTATCAAATTTATTTTCACCAAATTTACTTTTATCTAAAAATAATATAGATGCACTAATAAGTAAATAAGGCAATTTTATTGTCATTATTAACAAAGATGATAAAGTATAAATTATTAAATCCTTATTTGATATTTTTTCTTTTTGATAATAAAATTTTATAAAATATGCTATTTGTAAAATACACAATGCATTTAATACAGAATCATATGAGTATGAAACTAACTGTTGAACAAACATTGGCATTAAACAAACAAATAATAAAATTTTTTTATGTTTTGGAATTATTTTAATAGCATATAACAAAATTAAAAATGAAGTGAAAAATGAAAACAACCTTCCACTATAAAACAACAATAACGGTGAATTTGAAAATAAATCAACAATTTTAATTCCTATAGCGCCTGGTAATGCAACTAAAATTTTTGATGTACCTCTAAAATCTTTTAAATTTTTCTTCGTATTTTTTTCACTATTTAAACAATTTTTTATATCACTTTTTGAAATAACATTTTCACCATTTTTCAAAGAATAATTCAAACATTTTATATTGGATGGTACTGAGATTTTTTTCTTTTTCATATTATAATTCAAATCTTTATTAAAACTAAATTGAGAAGTTTTGTATGTTCTAGTAAAATGATATGTCTCGTCGGGAATCTCGTAAGGAGGAATTATAAATAAAATAGATATAAGATATATTAACATTAAAATCATAAAAGATTTTTCTGTTTTAATTTTTTCTGAATTAACCAAATAATTCACTAAAAAATATATCATTAAAAATATTATACTAAATATAATCACAAAATTATAAAATTCAGATTTATTTAAAATTTCGTACGCAACTTTTTTGCCATCTTTTATTAAAGTTATTCCACTACCTTCTTTTACATTATTTGGAACAATTTCAAAACTATAAGAAGAATTTTTATTTAATTTAATATTGATGTCAAAATATTTTATTGAGTTATCTTTAAATTTTTTAGGATTAAAATCAATATTCTTTACAACTTTATTATTTTCTAATATTTTAAGTGAATATTTTGAATCGTTTATTCTTGCATATGTTGCAAAATACAACCCAAATTTATCTATTTTTTTTATTTTGGATATATTAATTTTTTCTTTTATAGGTTTTTCATAAATTTCATCCACAAATCCATTTGGTGAATTTAATTTATGAATTACAGTAGTATTATTCTTTATACTATTTACCATAAAGAAAGATAATATTACAGATAAAATTAATAAACATATATTCTTAGGAAATATGTATAAAAATTTATGTTTTAGAATAAAATTTGAATATTTTTGACTAATATTACAAAGTAATTTTTTTATTTTACTCATATAAATTTATAATTTCCTTTTCTATTTTATCCCAACTTCTATCTTCTGCAGTTTTCAATCCGTTTTTTATCAATTTATTTCTTAATTCTTTATCTTCTCTTAATTTATTTAATTTTTCTACTGCTTCGTCTATATTACCTTGTTCATATAATAAACAATTATATCCATCTTTCAAATATTCAATATTACCTTCATTTGGTACAACTAAAGATAATCCTCCTGTAGCCATCATTTCAAGTGGTGGATATGAAAAACTTTCAAGAATACTAGTTTTTATTAATATATCATTTTCTGCATATATCTTACCTACTTCATCATGTGGAACCTTTTGGTAAAAATTATCTACATAATACCATTTTTTTGGATCTTTATCATATGATAAATAATTAATTTCAAATTTATCTTTATCAAGTTTTTCTACTATTTTAAATGATTCATCAACGTTTTTATATTTATCTTTACTATTTCCTTCAATTAATATTTTTATTTTTCCATCAAATTTTCTTTCTTTAAATGGAAATATACTTAAATCTATTCCATTTGGTGCATATTTTGAATCAACACCAAAATCTTTTTTTAACCAGTCTACACACCATTTAGAAATAGTTAAATAATCAACACCAAACACTTTATTGTATGTTGCATTTGCTACTCTTTTTTCATAAACATTTGGTTCATAAAATCTTGCTTCCATATTTTGTACTAAATATTTTACATTTTTAGCATTATAATATTTTCTCGCAAAATCTAACGTTAACCACATTGTAGCAACAATCGTATCAACTTCTGCCAAAAATTCAACTCTTGATTTTGGTACTACAAATAAATAACCATCTTTTTCTTTAACAATTGAAACTTTACTTGTTGGTTTATCTATATTTATAACTGATACATCATATCCGTGCTTTTTTAATATTATTCCATGTTGAATAGCAACCATAATACCACCACTAATATTAGTTGATGGAAATACAAAAACTATATTTTTATGAAGTTTACTTTTAATAAATTCAGCTATTCCTCTACCACTATTAATAGTTATTTTATTATTTATTACATCATCATAAGCATTATTTGCAAGCTCATTTCTTAAATCTTTATTATCAATTAGATTTTTTAATTTTTCATACCATTCATCATCATTACATAAAATACCTGTTTTATTATTTTCAATCACTTCTTTAAAAGCTCCAGTATTTGATGCAATTGTAGGTATCTTAACAAGTGCTGCTTCAGTCCATTTATTTTCTGATTTTGCTTCATTAAATATACTAGTTTCTAGAGGTGCTAAATTAATATCAATTGATCTAATTAATCTAGGTAATTCTTTATAATCAACAAACGGTGATGTTAAAACCTTATTTTTAACGTCTTCCATTTCTTTTGGCAAATCTAATAATCCAACTATTTTTAAATAAACATTATCATACTCTTTTAATATTTTGATTATAGATGGCATTATAAGTTTAAAATCATCATTATGTGTTATACTGCCTGACAAATATCCCATAATTATTTTATTATCATCTTTTTTTACTTCTTCTAAGGCAATATTTGAATATTTTAACATTTCATCCGAAGCAACATTTCTATTTATGTAAACTTCTTTTAATCTTTTACCCATTTCTGTTTGTAGTCTTTTTGTAGATGCTATACCATATTCACATAAATCTAATGTTTTTCCCATTCTTATGACACCATCATCATATAAACTTCTTTCGTCTTTGCTCATTTCATCAAGATATTTTATTTGATTTGTATATTGTGTATCAAATACTAAATCATCAATATCATAAAAACACGTTTTATTATTTTCTTTTGCAAGTCTTATAAATTCTTCTATAACGGGTAAAACTGGACAACGATAAAAAACAAACCCTCTATAAAATTTTAAATAATCTAAAGTAAGTTTATCATAATCAACCTTATCACAACTTATTCCATAAGATTCTAATTGTTCGATTTGATGAGTTACTCTATATCTTTGAGGATGTGGTAAAGAACATCCATTTATAAATAAAATATCCTTAAACCCACTATCATATTTTCTTGTTTTAGCAGTTACTTTATAGGTAGTAAATTTTGCAGTTTTTTTAACAAGACCTAATGCGCCTTCATTTTTTAATGTTGATTTTGTTTTGTTTGCTAATTCTCTAATTCTTGCCTTATTCATAATAACCTCCATTTATATTAAATTTAAATACATCACAATATCATTTTTTGTATCAATTATATTCTTTATTTTAATCATCTTTATGTTTAATTCTTTTTTTAATTTAGTTGCTTCAAATATATTTTTTACAATATATATTTTTTTGCAGTTTTTCATTTTTTTAATAAAATCAAATGATTCTCTTGAAGTTGATATAAAAAAATTATATTCTTTATTCAAGATCCAATCAGTATATATATCTGCATACATTTCATATTTATTTTTTAACTCATTAAATATTAATTGAGAACTTTTATTGTATGAATTCTTAAAATATATATCGCATTTATATCCACTTTCTATATATTTATTAATCAAATTATTATATTTTTTATAATTTTTATTTAAATCATATTTATCAAATAATATAGCAATCGAACCATTTTTATTTATATTTTCGTCATTTTCACAATAACCCATAAATCTTCTTCTCATTTTTTGTCTGTACAATGTTTCCTTATCCAATTTGTATTTTTGTCTTATTCCTTCTTGTATTGATAATACTTCTTTATACTCGATATTTGGATTTATTATCGTTGAAACAGAATTATTGTGTTTTCTAAAATAATTCAATGCTTTTGATGAAAATGCAATATTTCCGTATTCTAAAACTTTAGAATATATATACCAATCACCGGCAACTTTAAATTTTTTTGCTTTTTCAAATATATCATAATAAAAATCTTGTTTTTTCCATACAACCGAAGATACATTTAATATTGTATTATTATAACTTAAACATTCTGTTATTTCCTTTTTTCCATCATTTATATAGTCGTTATTCCATTTACCTGTATTAAATATGTCCATATAATCTTTTAAATTGTTTGAAAAAATTTTACCATTTTCGTCAAATTTATAAGATTCAGAATAAAATAAAATTAATTTATCATCTTGGTCAAATTTTTCCATTGCTACTTTTAGGAAATCTTTATCAGAACTATCATCAGCTTCCGCTATCCAAAAATAATCTCCTGTGATATTTTCCAAACCTTTTTGCCATTGCGAAAAAACACAATTACTATTTTTTTTATTTTTTATAAATTTAACCTTAACATTATCTATTGTTTTAATTTTATTTTCTATCAAATCAACACTTTTATCTGTTGAACAATCATCTAAAATTATTAATTCATATATTGGATATGTCTGATTTAAAATTGAATCAATTCTTTCAATAATATATTTTTCATAATTATAATTTGGAATTATTACTGATATTTTTTTCATTTGTTTCTCCTAAATATTTTAAACGGCATAGTTATAATACCTGATATTTTCCATCTTTTACTATTTAAAATTTTATTAATTTGGTTATTAGATTCATTTAACAATCTTCTTAACTCTTTATTTTCATTTTCGTAACCATTAATTATTTCATCTGTTGTTAAAACATTTTGCTCTTCTTCATCCAGTAAAATATTTTTATATTCTTTTTTTGCTTTTATTTGTTTTTCTTTATATAATTTTTCTATTTTTTTATCTGAACTATTATTATTTAGTAAATAATTAAATGCTGATATAAACTGATCATATCCTTTTTCCAAAGGATAATTTTGCATGTAATTAATACTGTTTTTTGATAAATTTTCTCTTCTTGTATCATCTTCATATAGAGAAATAATAGTAGTTGCTAATGCTTCAGGTGTACTTTCTGATAACATAACACAATCATCAGGCATGTCATATAAATTATTTTCTCTATATAATTCTACTACAGGAAGTCCAGATGCCATCATTTCAAAAGGTATTCTCGATGGATTTGATGAACTCATTGATACACCGATTTTACATTTATTATATAGTTTATTAAGTTCTGATGGAGAAATAATACCTAAATTTTCTACATTCACTCCCTTAATATTTTGTTTTTCACTACCATATAAATATATTTTGATATCTGGACGAACTTTATTTATTATTTTAATTGAATTTAATAATAAATTAATACATCTTCTTGATTTATTTGGTTGAAATATGCAACATATAGCATCTTCTTTTTTTATATTTTTATTATTTTTATAAATATTTAAATCAGCACAAAAATCAAAATATGATGTTTTCATACCAAACTCTTTATTTAATTTATAGGATAACCATCTTCCTATAGTTATTGCTTTATAATCTTCCTTGTAAGTATTTTCAGCAAATATATAATTATCACTCATTGGAAAAAACCATGGCTCATAATCTTGAATAAAATAAAATTTTTCCTTTGTTTTAAATTTATTAGCAAAATTCACAGTATCCCATGATGTTGCAAAAACAATATCATATTCTTTATTTGATTTCCAACCCTTATACACTTTTGCACTACATGGCATGTAAAATTCATTAATTTGTTTTTCTATTTCACTTTCTGTAAATTCAACATCATTTTTCACATATATATCACATTCATATCCATTGTCTATAAGTAAATTAAGATTTTGAATAATTGTTCTATGTCCACCTGAGCCTTTTGTAACCCTAGGAATTAACCATGCTACCTTCATGATACACCACCTTTATAATTTATAAGGACATTTACCTTTTATACCTTTTTTATAATCTCTATAACCTCTTATATAATTTCTAATTTTTTTGAATTTATCCTTTTTTTCAAATAATATTACACCAACTATATTATGTCTTTGTGAAATTAAAGACCAACAATATTCAGGACTATAATCTTTATACATATCAAATATATAGTGATAATTTCTCATTATATAATATCTTCTCATTGCTGAATGATTAGTACATAAATATAAACGACCAAACACATTTTTATAAAATAAATCGCCTAAATTATGATCTATTATAAGATCATTATCCCTTAATATTGTATATCCGTTTTTGTGAAGATTCATACAATATTCAATATCTATACCGTCTATAAAAAAGAAGTCTTTAAATCCACCTATTTTTTTCCATATTTCCAAATTAAGAATATTACCTGAAGTCATAACATCATGAGGATCATCATATTTTTCTTTTGGTTTTTTATCAAGTAATTTTGTTTCATGCCAAGGTGTTACAATTCCTATTTTAGTCATATCATGTGTTTCAATATCTTTTATTAAACCCTTTATAACACCTTTTCTTATATTAGTATCTTGATCCATTGTAAGTAAATATTTATATCCATCATCTAAAGCTTTTTTTGCAGCTATATTAAGTGCAGAAGCTACACCTATATTTTCATTTTTAAATATATACTCGATTTTTTTTGATTTAGGTAGTCTATCTTTATTATCTTTTCCCTCAGTATTATCTATAACATATAAAACATCTATATCATTTAAATATGAATCAATGTTTTTTATATCCTCATCTGTTGGATTATAAAGTGTTACCATACCAGCTAATTTAATTTTTTCCATTATACTTCCTCCGCAAAACCTTTTTCTAACTTTTTAAATATTTTATAACCTATTATAAGAACTAAAAATGATATTATTCCAATAATACCTAATGACTTTAAATCTGGCATTGTTTTACTATAAAATATTGCCCTATATGCATCTAAAAAATGTGCCATTGGGTTTAAATATAAAATCCATCTAAATCTTTCTGGAATCATTGTAATATTATATACAATTGGTGTTGCATAAAACAATAAATTCATTATAAATTGTACTATATATTCTATATCTCTAACATAAACATTTATAGCACTTAATATAAATAATAAGCCTAGTGATAATGCACTTTGAATTATAGCAATTACAGGAAGCCATAATATTTGAACGCTTACTCCTATTCCACCAAATATTACAAATATAAGTATAATTATACATGATATTAAAAAATTAACGAGTGCTGATAAAACAACACTTAATGGTAATATTTCCCTTGGAAAATATACTTTTTTTATAATACCACCATTAATCCATACACAATTACATCCTGAAGTTACTACTGTTGTAAAAAATATCCAAGGTATAATACCTGTAATTAAAAATATTAAATAATGTTCTTGTGTTGATCTCATTAAATATGGAAATACAATTGCATAAACAGCAACCATTAAAAGTGGATTTAAAAATGACCACAAAACACCTAGTACAGATCCTTTATATTTTCCTCTAATTTCTTTTTTTACATTTGTTTTTAATAATTCTCTATATTGATATAATTCTTTAAATACTTTCATCTATTTCACCCACATATTTCTAAATATTTATCTACGACTTTATTTGGATCACCATCAAGTTCAACTTCTCCATCTTTAATCCAAATAGCCCTTGTACATAATCTTTTTACTTGATCTAAACTATGTGTAACTATAACAATAGTTTTATCACTCTTCTTTAGTTCCTCTAATTTACTAAAACACTTATCTTGGAAATGTTGATCACCAACAGCTAATATTTCATCTATAAGTAAAATTTCAGCATCAACATTTATTGCAATTGAAAATGCTAGTCTCATATACATTCCTGATGAATATGTTCTAACAGGATTATCAATAAATTCTCCTAATTCAGAAAATTCTATTATTTCATCTATTCTACGTTCTATTTCTTGTTTTGTAAGTCCAAATATGGCAGCATTAAAATATATATTTTCTCTTCCCGTAAAATCAGGATGAAAACCAGCTCCTAACTCCAATAATGAAGTTAATTTTCCATAAGTTGTTATTGTACCTGTTGTTGGATAAATTATTTTTGTCATAAGTTTTAAAAGTGTACTTTTACCACTACCATTTGTTCCAATTAAAGCAACTGTTTCACCTTTTTCTATATTAAGTGTAATGTCTCTTAAAACAGTATGTTTTTCAACTTTATTTCTATTTGAAAAAAGAATTTTTTCTTTTAACGTTCTAGGTTTATCTGAATTAATTTTAAATTGTTTGGTTAAATTTTTAATTTTTATTGCATATTTATTTGTTTGTTTTTTCATACTAACTCCTCATATACTTTATAACATATAAATAATTATATCATTTTTGACTATAAAAAAAAAGAATTAATTATTCTTTTTTTCCTTAAACACTTCTTTTTTGATTATTTTTGTTATAATTTCATACCCTTTTTCATTGGGATGAAGACCATCATTTGTATATTTATTATCTAAATATCCATCTTTATTTACTAATGAATCATGAACATTAACATATGTAATATTATTTTCTTTACAATACTTCTTTAATTTTTTATTTGTATCCAATATTTTCTTATTTGGAAATTCATCTTTCATATGTTCTTCGTTTACCTTTTTGTCAACTGGATATATAGATTGAATATATATATTGCAATTAGGCAATTTTTTATGGATTTCACTAACAATTTTTTTAATGGATTTAGTAACATAATCAGAAGAACTATTCTCATAAAGAAAATTATTTACTCCGACTAAAATAATTACATCACTAGGATTATATCTATATACTCTGTCATATAAATTATCTAATATATTCTCAACCCTATTTCCACTTACACCACTATTAACAATATTTTCATTTTTAAAAACATCATTTAAATTATAAATAAAAGTTATTGAATCACCTAAAAAAACATAATTTTTGTTAACAATTTCATTTATTTCTAAACATTCTTTTGTATTATATTTATAAATACCAAATAAACCTAACAATATAAATAAAATACTTATTATTCTATACATATATAACCTCTTCATTTACTTCACCTCAAACAATAAAATAGTATATCACAATAAATAAAAAAAAAGAAAGAAAATTTTCTTTTTTTACATTATTTAAACACACTAACATCAACATTTCCATTTATTCCATTAATTGAACCGGTTGATGTAAATTGCCATCCTCTCCAATTTCCAGTATATTGAAGCTTTTTATAATATTGCGCTACCCAAATAGGATAATTTCTAATTGTATTTGTATTAAGTACACCATTTGTTGAATCTAAATAATATAAATTACCATATACACCCACATTTTTATAACCATTCGAATGCATCCTATTAACAAATGTTGGTATAACCTGATTATATATATTCCTACTTCTGTTTTCTTCAGCATCATACCAAATAAAAGTATTTGAAGGTATATTATATTTCTTCATCATTTCAGTTACAAACTTTGCTTCTTTTTCAGCAGCATTATTACATGCAGCATAACCATATAAATATATTGAATATGGTATACCTAATCTTTGAACTGCTTTTATATTTCTATCAAATTTAGAATCAGTTCCTGCTTCGTCATTATAACTCATTCCCCATCCAACTCTAATAATTGCACCATCTACATCTCCTATTGATTTAATTGTATCCCAATTTATATCTTTTTGATATGCAGAAACATCTATTATTTTTTTTGCATTTTTTGCAGCCAAATTACCATTACCATCAAAATAATCTTTTTGACCATCAATATATTTAAAACCATATGATCTATTTCCAAAATAATCAGTATAACCGTTATTTTCCCATTTTCCTGTCAAATATTTTTTAGTTGTAGCACCTGGTGCTGGCATTCCCTTCTTTACTAACTTCACTTGTAAGGCTTCTATTTTCTGATTACTATTGAAACAACCTGTATACTCTTGATTCGTGGCCCAATCAAGCCATCCTACATTAGATATATGAACTCTATAATAAATTTGATAATATTTACCTATATCTCCACCAATATCTATTCTTATACCTTCAAGTCTTTTTCCTTTTCCGACAGTACCTGATATAACATCATTTCGTACTACATTTGTCCATCCACCATTTTCAACATAGACATGATATCCAATTACTCCCGGTATACTAGAATTTAACTTCAATTTCACTGCTTCTACTCTTAAACCCTTACCAGTTGTTCCTGAAACTTCTCCATCTTTTACATATGAATTCCATCCTATACCTTGTATATGTGATGAATATAAAACACTATTGGTAGTTTCTTTATATGAATTTTTACCTGTTGTTATTGTTTGTATATCTTTTTTCTCTAATTTAATTTGAACAGCTTCGATTCTATTAAAATATCCAATTGTTCCTGATATATTTCCATTACTAGTCCAATCCATCCATCCTACATTGGACACATGAGTCCTATAAAAAACATTATATTTATTTGCAAGTTCTCCAGTAAGTCTTATTCTTATTGCTTCAATATCTTTACCAGATATTCCGGAATTTTTATCAGATGTAACATAACCTTGCCACTCATTTGGAATAACGTAAGAATCATATTCAATATTACCTGATATTCCAGTTATATTAGATAAAGATAAATTCATCTGATTAATTGATTTACCTTCTCCAACAGTGCCTGATATCTCACCGTTATTTACTGAATTTTGCCAACCAGAACCATTAACATTAGTTTTATATGTTAAAGATACAGGGTTTTCTTTTGAAACCAATTTTATTCTTATTGCTTCAAGCCTTCTGTTCATTCCTGTTGTTCCTGCAATCTCTCCATTTTTTTTCCAAGGTTGCCAACCCTGGTATTGTACATGTGCTTGATAATAAACATCATACTTTTCTGCAACTTCACCTGTTAAATTAATTTTTATAGCTTCAAGTCTTAAAGATCTTCCTGTTGTTCCTGCAATCTCTCCATCTGAAACCTCTTTTTTCCATCCCTGATATTGTACATGTGCTTGATAATTTACACTACCATTAATTCCAACTAATTTTATTTTCATTGCTTCAATTCTCAATGATCTTCCTGTTGTTCCTGAAATTTCCCCATTTGAAAAAACTTTTTGCCAGCCTTGATATTGTACATGTGATGAATATACAATGTTAGGTTCATCTGCTTTAACATTTGAAACAAAGGTAAGGAATAAAACAAATATAAAAACTAACCATTTAACCTTTTTCATATTTACCTCCTATTTAACAATAACATATCTCATTACTATTGAATTTCCTATTGAATATGTAACTGTATATGTTCCTTCTTTATTGGTATTTACTGTATTATCTATCCTAATCTTATCTGAAACATCTTTTCCTGTACTATCGACTGCTTTTGCACCTAAATCATTATATTTTTCACCCTTTGAAATAGTTACTTCTTCTTCACCAATTAATTCAATTTTTACAGTAATATTATTTGTGTTTTCTTGTTTATTTTCTTCTTTTTCTGTTTTAGCTGGTTCACTTATTGTTGTATCATCTTTCATTATATTAGAATTACTACTATTATTTGTAGTACTGTTAGAATTATTATTTTCTTTCTCTTTATTATTATCTTTTTTTATATTAATTTTATTATCTTTTTTTGTTTCTTTTATATTTTTGTTATTTGTAAAACTATCAAAGAAACTATTCTCTAAAAAAATTATAATTCCAATTGATATAACTAATGCAAATAATATTGTAAATATTGAACTCTTATTTTTTCTTTTTACCATAAAAATCATCCCCCTTTCTTAAAAAGCTTTTTACTATTTTAATTAAATAATAAATTCCTAAAATTTCTAGAATTTGGATTAAAGGTACTATTGAACATGTATAATTATAAATATGTCTTAAATCTCTACACCAGCTACAAAACCATTCTACTCCAATTAAATTAACAAAACATGTAAGTAAAATTCCTAATGTTACTAAAAACATTGTTAAATTTTCAAAATTTTTATTTATAAATTCAATTACAGATTTTACAAACATAATTATAATTCCTATTAATCCTAATATTGATATAAATAAACCTGTTTTTTGATATAGCAATACAATTTTATTAGTGATAGTTATTACTGGTTTATAATAACCAATATGTGAATTATTTACATCATTCCATACAAATGATGAATTTGTTAAATAATTACATAAAATTATATTTTCTTGTAATCCTGTAGCCTTATATATTCCTGTTTGATTTTCACTATAGGTTACATGCATTAATAATGATTTTGGAGTTATCTCTTTTAAATATTCAAACTCTTTATCTCCCCATGCTGGAGCCATAGATGATAATCTAACACCTTTTTTCTCTTTTAATTTTCCATTTTCAAAAGATTCTTGTAATTCATCATGTATTTTTCCATAAAAATCGTTAGTGTATTTACCACCCTTTTTATATATACCAGCTTTATCTATTGCCTCTTTCAAAGTCCAATCAATTATATCTCCAGGTATTTCACCATTTTCTAGAAGTGCCCATGAATTTGAATACATATCATCTATTTCTGGTTTTATAGTTTTTAATGTTTTACTTGAATTAACAGCTTTATACATCATCTTTTTTGTTATCCAAATATCCATATTCTTATTTGATTTATCTTCTATTTTTACTATATCACTAATAAAATTTTTAAAGTTTGATCCTGTTCTATCCGAAACTGTATATACACCATATTTTATATAATTTGTAGTACATATAATAACATTTGATATTATTAAAACAAAAAATGGTAAAATGCTAATGCATATTCTTTTAAACAAATTATCTATTTTTTTATTTTTAATATAATCAATTATTAATATTATTATTGCAGTTATAACAAAAGGTAAAATCCATATAGAATCTTCTTTTATAAACCAAAAGAAAGAAAGTGAAAAAGATAGTAATAAAGACCATTTAAACATATTTTTTTTACTAGCTCTTCTTCTTATATATAATCCAATAATAGACGCTATTACTAATAAAGAAAAAGATATAAGTAAACCACCTCTATATATTTTTTGTGTATTTTCAATATGGAACATAGCTGGAGAAAATAATAAAAATATATATAAAACTGTCAAGAAATATTTATTTGATATTTTTAATTTTATAGCTTTTAAAAATATTAATATAGCAACTATATAAATCATTATTATTGAAAAAGAATAAGGAAGTCCTAATAAAGCATTTATTGCTATAAAAATAGAAAATCCAGGACTTTTTGCAAGTGTTAAATTATCAAAACTTCCTAACCAAGATCCATGAAGAATATTATTAGCATATTTTATAAATAGAAAATCATCATATGCAGCATCAGCTTGTATAAGCAAAGGTATCTTTACTGCAAGATAAATTCTAAATAATGTTAATACAAAAAGTATCAAAGCTAATATTTTATTATTTTTTATAAAATCTTTCATTTTGCACCTACTCCTAATAATATAATGATACTGTATTTATTACATAAAAATTTATAATTAACATAATTAATAGCAATAAATTTTTATTGAATATCTTGTTATTTTTTATTTCAAAAGATTTATTTGACATCATTATGAATACTAATATTAAAATTGGTAAAAAGTATCTTCCTTGTATACCATCTATAATATTGGCTTTATATGAAGTCCAATCAAGATATAAACTTGTTGCCATAAGACCAAATACAAGTATAAAAATTATTAAACATCCAATCTTTAAATATTTATTATTTATAACATTTTTATTATCAAACAATATAAGAAATACAAATATTAAAAGTATTAAATAAATATATATTGATGAAATTTCAACACAAAACATTCCAAGACTTTTTCCTACCATTGTATTTATATATCCACCCGAATTTTGAATTAACGTATTGATAATAATATAAGCATAATTAAATATATTTGAAAAAATATATTCTAGTTGTTTTCCAGAATTATTTAATGCCGCTAAATACTGTGAAGCTAAGGTAAGCCATATAAAATTAAACAATACTGTAATTATAAATATTAATGATAATTTTAAATATTTATCTTTTAAAGATTCGAATTTGTTTTTTGGAATAAAAAATACTATTAAACAAATTGGAAGATAAATTATTTTACAAAGAGCAAGAACGATTGATAATATCGCTATAATTGTCAAATCTTTTTTATCAATTTTTTTATCTTTATCATGAATAAGAGATAAAACATAACTTATTAATGCAAGAGAAACACCCATAGTCATACAATCTGCCGACATAGAAACTGCAATTTGAAATGTCATCGGAAGCATTGTAATACACATTAATGTAGTTTTTTTAAATGGAATTTTCTTTAAAGAAAAATTAAGTAAAAATACAAACAAAATAAAATTAAAAATTCTTGCTAAATATTCCCAAAACATTATTGGTAGATTAAACACTCTTCCAACAATTACACCTAATGTTTGAGGAATATAACATACAAAAGAATATAAAGAAATATTTGTCAAATCAACATATTCGAAATTTTTCTTATTATCCTTTAGTTTTAATATTTTTTTATTATCTTCATAAGTACCTTTGACATTTGATACTTTAAAAATATTTTCTGATACTTTTGCAACACCAATATAACCTTTTTCTTTTTTTTGTTTTTCACTCATTAAGTGTCCATTAGATATTTCATATGCTCTATAAAAATGATGTGATTCGTCAGGTAAACTATTAATAGGAAAGAAAAATAAATATCCTAAGCCTATAACTATATATAATATTATAAACATTTTTTGAAATTCTATTTTTTTATTCAAATAAATAGCTAAACTTCCTAAAATTGTTAAAACACTAAAAATTAAAAACTTCACTATGAATTCACAATTCAAACTATATGTTTTATTAAGTAATAATCCATTTAATAAAATCATAAAAAATGTAAATAAAACTAAAACTATTTTTTCTTTTTTCTTCATATTTCCACTCCTATACTAACTAAATTATAACATATAACTATAATTTAAACCATATATAAAGAAAAAAAGTTATATAATTTATAACTTATTCTTCGACACTTAATACTGATAAAAATGCTTCTGGAGGAAGAGATACATTTCCTATAGTCTTCATTTTCTTCTTTCCTTCTTTTTGTTTTTCTAAAAGTTTTCTTTTACGACTAATATCTCCACCATAACATTTAGCAAGAACATTCTTTCTCATTGCCTTTATATCACAACGTGCAATTGCTTTATTTCCTATACAAGCTTGTACAGGAACTTCAAACATTTGTCTTGGTATTATTTCTTTTAATTTACTTATTACTGCTTTTCCCCTATTATAAGCAAAATCCTTATGAACAATGGTTGATAGTGCATCAACTACTTCACCATTTAATAAGATATCCATTTTTACTAAGTTACTTTCTTTATTACCTATATATTCATAATCAAAAGATGCATAACCTTTTGTATATGATTTTAACTTATCAAAAAAATCATATACTATTTCTGATAATGGAATTTCATAATGTATGTTAACTCTTGTCTTATCAATATAATCCATACTAATAAAATTACCTCTTTTTTCCTGACATAGCTCCATTATAGATCCAATAAATTCACTAGGCACAAATATATTAGTTTTAATATAAGGTTCTTCTATTTTACTAATAACTTGTCTATCTGGAAACTTGCTTGGATTTTCTACGTTAATTTTTTCACCATTTGTAAGTGTTATACTATATACAACAGAAGGAGATGTTACTATTAAATCTATTTTAAACTCTCTTTCTATTCTTTCTTTTATTATTTCCATATGTAAAAGTCCTAAGAAACCACATCTAAATCCAAAACCTAATGCCTTTGATGTTTCAGCTTCAAAAGTTAAAGATGCATCATTTAGTTTTAGTTTACCTAAAGCATCTCTTAAATCATTATATTTGTTTGTTTCGATAGGATATATACCACAAAATACCATTGGTTTTATTTCTTTATAACCTTTTAATGGAGCTTCAGCTGAATTATTTTCAAGCGTTATTGTATCACCTATTTTTATATCACTTATATTTTTTATAGATGCACATAAATAACCTACATCACCTGCATTTAATTCTAAAACTTTTTCTTCTTTTGGTGTAGAAAAACCAAGTTCTACAACTTCATGAGTAGCTCCTGTACTCATAAATTTTATTTTATCTCCTACTTTTATTTTTCCATCTACTATTCTAGTTTGAATTATAACTCCTCTATAAGAATCAAAAACACTATCAAATATTAAAGCTTTTAATTTTCCTTTATTATCTCCACTTGGAGATGGAATTCTTTCAACTACAGCATCTAATAATTTATCTACACCAAAACCTGTTTTACCACTAGTAAGAATTATATCTTTTTCATCAAATCCAAGAGTTTCAACTAATTCTTTTTTTACTTTATCAACATCTGCATTCGGTAAATCTATTTTATTAATAACAGGTATAATTTCTAAATCATTTTCCATCGCAAGATATACATTAGCAAGTGTTTGAGCTTCTATTCCTTGAGCTGCATCTACAACTAAAATAGCACCTTCACAAGCAGCAAGTGATCTTGACACTTCATAAGTAAAATCTACATGCCCCGGAGTATCTATTAAATGAAGAGTATAGCCTTTATAATTTAATTTAACAGCATTTAATTTTATTGTTATACCTCTTTCTCTTTCAATATCCATACTATCTAATAATTGATCTTTACTCTCTCTTTTGGTAACTGCACCCGTTAATTCTAATATTCTATCAGCTAAAGTACTTTTACCATGATCTATATGCGCAATTATTGAAAAATTTCTAATTTTATCTTGATTCATTTTTTTCACCTACATCCATTATACATTATTTTATGGCTAAAAAAAACAAATAAGATAAATTTTTTCTTATTTGTTATCTTTTTTATAACTTAGTTTTTTTATTGTCTTACTAGCAACAGCATTTGGTATTTCTTCTACTATTTTCTCATATTCTCTAATCATCATAGATAAGACTTCTATATTTTTATAATTACCATTAACAACTTCATTTTTTATCTCATCAGAAATATTTTCAAATGCCACATATAATAAAGTAATTATATAAAGTTGTTCTGTTTTAGCAAATTCTCTTGTTTTATTTGATGATAATTCTGTAAGATCATTTATATATCCATCTATATAATCTCTATAATCAATATAATCATCTATAGTATAATCTAAACTAGTAGTTTCAAATTTATTTCTATTTCTTATTCTTTCTAAAGATTCTCTATCTAAAGAACTTAAATATTCCATATGTTTTAAAGGTAGAATCTTTTGAGAAATATTATCCAAATTCTTTACAAGATAAATAAACTCATCCTTGTTAGTCATATTACCATCAAGCATTTGTTCTGCCACTTGTTCAGTAACAGAAAAATATGAATTATAAAATTGTTGTAAAAATTTAAATTGTTCATCTGTATTTTCTTTTTCTTTTATATTTTTCTTAGCAATATAATTAATATAATCCGTAATTTGTTTTCTATATATAATATATGCATTTAAATTAACGTCTATATCTGCATTTGTAACTAATTCATCATTATTATTTTTTTTAATATCATTTATATTTATTACCTTACCCATGATATCCCCCTTTAATAAATTTGAGATTATTATACACTTTTTATTAATTTTGTAAAGTTTTAAACTAATTTATAAGTTTATCAATAAATTTAAAACTACCTTCAAGACCCTTTGTAATACCATTATTAACTATATTAGACATTTTATCACCTATTAAAGTGATATTATTTTCATAATCTTTTTCATTCTCTGTAATATAATCTTTTACATCAACATTTTTACCATTTGCTACATCTTCTTCAAATTGTTTCATTTTTTCTTCTGTTAATTTCATCTTATTTTTATTTTCATATTCATAATAACCACTAGATGATGCCATAAAAATAGAAATAAATATTATGAAGAAAAAAAGCATAATAGACCAAAATATTTTTGATGCTTTCATTATTTAGTCTCCTTAATATATTCACTTAATATTTTACTTAATACATCTACTGTATTTAATACTTCATCAATAGTATTTTCTTTAGCACCTACTTCGATAAGCATAGAATTAGGTGATAAATCTTGATTATATGCCTCTTTCCAATCATTTGTAACTCTTTCATATATTCCCCTTGATAATTTTGGGTATTCTTTATTTATTCTATCAGATATTTTTCTTGATACTATCTCATTTTGTTCATATGTACTATTTGATTTTCCTATTACAAATAATACCCTTGCATAATCTTTTCCATCAATTTGAATTGTAGAAATATTTTTACTTATCGAATCTCTATGAATATCTATAAAATATTTTAAACTCGGATATTTTTTCATAGCATTTTGCATAAAAATTCTAGACGATCCATAAAACTGATTATGAGTAACACCAGATACTCTTATAAATTCAGCCATATTTGTATCTTCTACTATTGTATTTACTCCGTTTTTTGTAAGTTTTTCTTTTAAAAGATATGAACTCATCATAACATTTGGAGTAATATTATAACTTTCTAAACTTTGATTAGAATATGTTTCTAATTGATGAGTGTTATAAATATATACTACTGGATCTTTTACATCATTAACGTTTTCATTTGATATATAAGATGTTACTTTTTCATAATCACTTAAATTATATTCATCTTCATCAGTATAAACTTCTTTTATTTTATTTTCTTTTATATTAACAGAACTTATTTTAGAATCAAGAAGAGTTTCTGGTTTACTTAAATCAAGTTTACTAAATAGTTTTAAACTTTCATTTACTATAAAACTATAATTTTTCTTTTTTTTATCATAAGATTCATCAAGAAGAAAATTCACATATTCTTCACCCTTTATATCTATATTTTTTTTAACAAAATATTTTAATGATAAACTATATGATAAATAAATAAAAAAAGTAAAAAAAAGAAAAAATAGTATTTTCTTTTTATTTAATTTCTTTTTTGAAACATCTTTTTTTAAATGTAACTTTTTCATATATATCACCTTATGATAAAGTTTATATTATATTTTATAAATTATTTGTCGTATATACTGATATATTAATAATTTTACATATTTTTTTATAAATGAGTTACATTTTCATGAAGAGAATTATTAATAGAGTTACTTAAAACCATACCTAATTTTTGTACTATAAAATCTATTTCTTTTGGACTTACTATAAGATTATACCCAAATCCAACTAACACTTCATTTACAAGTTTTTTAAATTCATTATCTTCTAAAGTACCAATAAGTCCAAATAATTCTTTTCTATGAGTTAAATTTTTATTAATAGTTTTTTTATCTATATCTTTATGAGATATTACTAATTTTTCTTTCGGATTATTAATATTTTCATTCATATAGGTATAATTTTTAGTTATATAATCAAATGTATCACTTACAATTGTTACTGCATCTACAACAGTTGGCACACCAATTGATATTACAGGTACATTAATAGTTTCATAACTTATTTCTTTTCTTTTATTTCCTATACCACTTCCTGGACTAATTCCAGAATCACTAATTTGTATAGTTCTATTTAATTTATTTATATTAGAAGCTCTAAGTGCATCAATAACTATTAAAAAATCAGGTTTAATCTTTTCTACTATAGAACTAATTACATCAAATGTTTCAATACCTGTTTGACCAGTTACACCAGGATTAAATGCTGAAACTTTTCTAAAACCTTCTTCAACATTTATATTCATTTCAAAAAAATGACTTGTTACTATTATATTATTTATTGTAATAGGTCCAAGTGAATCAGGTGTACTTTTTTCATTACCAAGACCAATCACAAAAGCACTTTTATTTTTATCTATTTTTAATATATTAAGCATATTATTTAATTCTTCAATTAACACTTCTTCAACTTTTTTCTGATTATTATAATCAGTAATATCATCAAATTCAATAGTAATATAATTACCTCTTTTTTTACCATATAACTCTTCTTCATCTTTTGTAACATTCATTGTTGTAACCTTTATATTATTTTCATCTATTTGTTTAATAGTTTTATTTTCTTTATTTTCAAGTAATTCAATTGCCAAATCTGTTCTTGTATTAATACCATTTAAATTAATATTATGACTCATATATATTCACCTCATATTTATTTTTACCAAAAATTATAATAAATATTGCTTTTTTTAGTATTATTTGATAAAATTAGAAAAGTTAGATGTCATGGAGGTGAAAAAATGCCAAATAAAATTAGTGCTAAAAAAAGAGTTTTAGTAAGTGCTACTAAAAAAGGAAATAATGTACCAAAGAAATCTGCTATGAAAACTGCTATTAGAAAGGCTGTTGAAAATACAACAGAAGAAACAGTTAAAGAAGCAAATAAAAGAATAGATAAAGCTTTAGCTAGTGGAATCATTAAGAAAAATAAAGCTGCTAGAGAAAAATCACGTATAGCAAAAAAAGTTAATAATAAATAATAAATATCTTTATAGATATTTTTTTTATTATTATGATATAATTATAATAAAGATAGGTGAAAAAATGAAAAAGATATTTACTTTATTTGGTGGTTTAGTACTCTTCTTTATTTTAGTTAATGATAATTTATTTAATAACAATATTTTAAATTTAATAGAAAAAAATTATTATAAGAATAATAATGAAAATTATCATATAGTATCAAATGTTGAAGCTTTAAATTCAAATAAATATTTTAAAGAAAATTTATCTGATTATGTATCTATAACTAATAACTTTTATCCTAAAAATAAAAAAGAACTTTTAAATGTATACTACACTGTTTTAAATAATGGATGGGATAAATTTTCATATTATTGTGATAAATCATATACAAATTGTCTAAAAGATATTGAAAGTTTATCTAATGACAATAAAGAGTTATCATTTGTTAATCAATTATTAAACCCATATAACTCATTTAGTTCTATAATATCGAATTATAATACTGATGGACGTATAGATATAGAAGTAAAAAGAAAATATACAAATAAAGAAATTAAAAAGATTGATAACGAATTAAATAATATTATAAATAAATTAAATATAAATAATATTGATTCTTTAAAAGAAAAAATAAGAGTATTTCATGACTATATAGCAACAATTAACGTATATGATAGTGATAAAGAAAATGGCAAATCAAACTATAATTCTGATAAGTCAATTGGAACACTATTTGAAGGACATTCAATATGTAGTGGATATACTGATACATTAAGTTTATTTTTAGATAAAATAAATTTAAAAAATTATAAAATTGCGAATGATGAACATACTTGGAATGTAGTTTTAATAAATGGAGATTGGTATCATATTGATTTAACTTGGGATGACCCCATTACTAATACTGGAGAAAATATTATTCAATATAATTACTTTTTAATAACAACTCCTGAATTAGAAAGTAAAAATGAAATAGAACATAATTATAGTAAAGAAATATATAATTTTATAAAATAAAAGATTTCTAGCTTTTTAGAAATCTTTATTTTTTTCTATATAATTACTTACTTCATTAATAGTTTTATTGAAATTATCGTAATTAACATTAAACCATTTAATATTTAATTTATTATTAAACCATGTATATTGCCTTTTAGCATAATGTCTACTATTTTTTTTAATCAAATCTACTGCCTCTTCAAAAGAAATCTTACCATCAAAATAAAGAAATAATTCTTTATATCCAATAACAGTTTTTAAACTTTTCGCATTTTTATTTTTTTTATAAAAATATTTTGCTTCATCTAATAAACCATTATTTATCATTATATCTACTCTATCATTTATTTTTTCATATAATACTTTTCTATCAGTAGTAAGACCTATAAAGTATACATCATTATATAATAAAATATCTCCTGTTTTATTTTCTGTATTATTCTCTAAATTAATTAATTCACGAATAAGTCTTCTATTGTTATTTTTATCAACATTTGAATTTGGATTAATATTATATATTTTTTCTAATAATTCAGTGTTTGTTAATTCATCATATTTATGACTTTCTTCTTCTTTATTAAATCTATAATCATATAAAAGAGCGTTAATATAAAGTCCAGTTCCACCTACAATAATTACATTTTTATTTTCTTTTAGTAATTTATCAAGTACCCTTCTAGCATCTATCTGATAATCATATACTGTATAATCTTCATCATATTCTTTTATATCTAATAAATGATGTACTATACCTTCTTTTTCTTCTTCTGTTACTTTTGCGGACGCAACATCTATTTTTTTATATACTTGTACACTATCTGAATTTATTATTTCAGCATTATATTTTTTAGCAAGCTCAATACTTAATTTTGTCTTACCTACTGCGGTTGGTCCTGTTATTACTATAATCATAAGTTAACACCTCAAATACATTTTAATATATTTTCCTACTTTATACAATAAAAAAATGATTAGAGAAAACTCTAATCACTTTTTTTAAGTTCCAATTTATAGCTGGATTCACTGCTTTTTTAAGTTCCAATTTTTGGCTGGGTTCACCGCTTTTTGTATAAACAAAAATTGTAAATACTACAAATACACTATATCAAAATCTAATGAAAAAATCAAATTTTTATTTATCAATTATTTTTTTCAATACTTCTTCACTCATCATTTCATGTCCTTTATAATTCATATGAATTCCATCTTTAAACAAAGGCATATTATTTGAAATAATTGTTTCATTATCAGTATTTTTAAACCAATCAATAACTTTCAATCTTTTATCATCACTATCTTTATTAAATAAAATAGAAGTTAATCCATAATTAAAGTTTATTGGCATAATATAAATTATTCTAGGCATCTTTCCTTTTTTAAAATATTTCTTTTTTATTCTTAAATCTGATATATTTTCTTCTAATATTTCCTTATACCATAGTAAATCTTCAATTATATTTTTATAAGCTCTATTATATTTCTTTTGCAAATCATTACTTCCAAGAGCAATTATTAAAATATCTATTGGTGCTTGTGATTTATAAATAGATAAAAAAGAATCTTTACCATTTTTATATGGTTCTTCTATATCAAAACTACCTGCGACTCTACCAGGTAAGCCTTCTTGTACTACTTTATAATCACTACCAAGTTTACTTTGAAGTATATTTGCCCACTGTCTTTCATCGCATATTCTTCTTCCTAAAAAGAAATTATCTCCCCAAGTATTTGAATCACCATATATTAATATTTTCTTCATATTTTTCTCCTTTTAAACTGCTCTTTTAAATAATTTATCTAATTCATATTTTGGATAATGTATTATTGTTGGTCTACCATGTGCACAGTTAAATGGATT